>DATHUL010000220.1:0-6798 GCA_035462285.1 Acidimicrobiia bacterium | reverse complement strand
GGCTGGTCGGGCACGACTCTCATCACCCACAACTCGTCGTTGGCCGCCCGGATGTGGCTGATCGATGCGTTGTAGTTCTCCTCGCGTAGCTGCTCGACATTCTCCTCATCGTCCCCCTCGACCCCATAGAAGATGAACAGGTTGGCGATCACATCGGAGGCCCGCTCCACCGCCGGTTCGTCCCAGGTCTGACGGCGACGAACCGACACCGTGTTGGAGAGGACGTGGACATGGTCGATCTCTCGGTCCGCGGTGAACAGCCTGCGGGCCAGATCATGGGGCGGATCGGACCCGTCCGCGGCGTCGGGCGAGAGGCTGATCCCGTCCTGGCCGGTCAGGGAGCGATCGGTGGAGAAGACGGTGACGCGGCCCATCGGGCTGGCGTCGACCTGGATGAGTTGGCCCATGTGGGGGGCAAGTTACCCGGCCGGGAACAAGCAGGAGATCGGGCCGGTTCCCGACTTTGTGGAAAGTGCAGTACGGGCGGCCCTGAATCTGGGCGGGATCGCCGACATCACCACAACCGGCCGGGTGACCGGTCGGCGCCACCGCATCGAGATCTACTTCCACCAGTTCGACGGTGAGCTGTACCTGACCGGGCGACCTGGCTGGAAACGGGACTGGATGGCGAACATAGAGGCCAATCCGGAGTTCACCCTGCATCTCAAGAGGGGCATCAAGGCGGACATCGCGGTGAGGGGGACTCCGGAGCCGGACCCTGAGGTACGCAGGAAGATCCTGTTCCGAGCTCTAACCGAGAGCTGGGGATCCGATCCGGAGCGGGTGAGGGGGGCGCTCGACCGTTGGGTCGAGTCGGCCCCCTTCATCCGCTTCGAGCCGATCGATCAGGTCTGAGTCGACCGAATCCCGGGGTCGGTTGCGAACTGGGCGACGTCACGGATGCCGAGCCCGATCAGGATGAAGATCAACCCCATCCCGACTGCCATCGCCGCTACCCCGAAAGCCACCACCGAGGTGAAGAGCGAGGCCTGGAGGAACGACGAGGTGAGGGCGACCTCGCGAAGCGGGTCCTCCCGGTCCAACTCGGCGTAGGTGAGTCCGCCGGTCGAGTCGAGCGTGTGCTTCTCGATCACCTTGGCCTCGCAGTAGGCGGTGAACGGGTCTGCCACCGAGCGCTCGGGCAGGCAAGCATCCTCGGAGGTCACGATGTTCTGGTCGGAGAGGGTTGAGCTCACCACTATCCAGGTGGCGATACCACCGATCATCATCAACACACCGAGCACGATGGAGGCGATGGACGCTGTCTTCCGCATGGTTGACACCTTTCATAGTCGAGGGGACGGTATCAAAACTACCGCCAGGTTCTGACGACCAGGGAGGGCCGAAAGTCCCCGCCCGCCGGGATCGGGTCAGTGACTGCCTTCGACGACCAGGGTAGCGGTGGCCATGGTGCCCAGGGCGCCTTCCGCCCGGTACACGATTCGGAGGGTGGTAGCTGCGGGCAGACGGACCTCGAAACGGCGAAGCGGCTCGAGGGACGCCCCTTTGGCCCAGGGATCCCGGTCACGGACGATCCGCTCATCGACCGAGAGACCGGGTATCGCCGATCGGGCGTCCCCGATCGAGGCCCCATGGGGGAACCCGGCGGCCACGACGTCGGCGTGGACTATCACCGCCCTCCCCGGGCCCTCGTTCCACAACTCGAAGATGTCGGGGTGCCCGGGGACGCGTTGGACCACGAGATTGGGCTTGGCCCGGTTGAGGGCCAAACCGGCGAAGACGAGCCCGAACACGCCGAGGGCGATGATCGCGATCTCCATGTCGAAAGGCTAAGCCGTGACACGCCGAGATCAATGATTCCCACCAGCCCGGCCCTGAGCGGGGAGCGACTGGGCCTCCCGGTTCCTCCCACACGTGAGCAAGTCCCGTCTGGCGGTACCATCGACCACCGATGCCGGAGCGCTCTTTCGGAAGAACCGTTCGCTATCGCCGGACCAAGATCGGCTTGAGCCAGGCGCAGCTTGGGGAACTGGTCGGCAGGTCGGCCAGCTCGATAAGGAGCTGGGAGCGCGATGTCTCCACCCCGACCGACCCTTCCGTGATCACCGCCCTGTCGGCGATCCTCGACATCGACGTGCGCGCCCTGTTCGACAAGGCCGGGGTGCCCCAGCCCGAGCAGGAGGCACACACCACGGTGGAACAGGAGCTGGCCAGTCTCGCCCCGCTGCCCCTGGAAGAGCCGATCGAAGAGGTGGTGGAGGCCGACCCGGCTGTGGTCCCGTCGGCGCCCCAGGTCGTGATCGAAGGGGTGGAGCCGGTCCCCGACGCCGACTTCGAGCTGGAGGCCGAACTCCACGAGCATCTCGAGCAACCACCCGAGCTCCCACCCGAGCCGGAGCCGGAGAGAGCCCGGGAACCGATACCGGAGCTCGAATCGTTCTCACCTCGTCCCGAACCGGTGGGAGTCACCGAGATGAAGCCGACAAGTGAGCGGGCCGCATTCGTGTCCCCCCCCGAGCCGTATGTGATCACGGCACCGATCCCGCCATTGGTGGAGCCCTCCTACATGGAAGACGCCGGCCAGCGTCAGTTGTACCGGGTCAGGAACCTCGCCACCGTAGTGCTCGTCGTCGCCCTGGCCATCGTGCTCCTCTGGTCACTCAGCAACACGGTGGAGGCGGTTGGCGACTGGTGGGACGAGTTCTTCCGCACCTTGAGGGTCTAGCCCGGTGCTCGTGCCCTAGCTTGGGCCGATGGCCGGCGTGAGCGAGCCAATCTCTAACGTCAACGTCGTCGGTGGGGGCCCGGCCGGTCTCTACGCGGCGATACTGCTCAAGAAGAGCCGCCCGGACATGACGGTGACCGTCTACGAGCGCAACCGGCCGGGTGACGCCTACGGATTCGGGGTGGTGTTCTCCGACGAGACGCTCGATCACTTCCTCGATGCCGACGAGCCGTCGTATCGGGCCATGACGGAGAGTTTCCGGCATTGGGGTGCGATTCGGACCCGTCATCCAGATGGGGTCGAAGTGGTCTCCGGCGGGCACGGATTCGCCGCCATCAGCCGGCGGGCACTGCTCGAGATCCTCACCGACCGGGCGGCCGGGCTCGGTGTCGATCTCCGGTTCGCCGACGATGTGCACGACCTGAGCCTGCTTCGCGATGCCGACCTGATCATCGGAGCCGACGGGGCGAACAGCATGGTGCGAGCGAGCCTGAAACAGGAGTTGTCGCCAACCGTGGTGCTGGAGCGGAACAAGTACATCTGGTTCGGCACGCCGAAGGTGTTCGACGCCTTCAACTTCATCTTCGAGGACGCCCCTTCGGGCATGGTCTGGGCGCACATCTACCCCTACAGCGACGAGGGGAGCACCTTCATCGTCGAGATGCGCCCGGAGACCTGGCTCGCTCTCGGGTTCGACAAGACAGAAGACGATGAGCTCGCCCCCGGGGCCAGCGACACGTATGCCCTGGAGCGGTGTGAGGAGCTCTTCTCGTCGCATCTCGGCGGAAAGGGGCTGGTCGGGAACAACTCGAGATGGCTCCAGTTCCCCACCGTCACCTGCGAGCGTTGGCATCACGAAAACGTGGTCCTGCTCGGCGACGCCATCCACACCGCCCACTTCTCGGTGGGGTCGGGCACCAAGCTGGCGATGGAAGATGCCATCGCCCTGGCCGATGCGCTGGGCGAAGGCCAGCCATTGCCGACTGCCCTGGCCCGGTATGTCGAGAGACGGCGCCCGGAGGTGGAGAGTCTGCAGAGGGCGGCCAAGGCGAGCAGACGCTGGTTCGAAGGGGCTGACCGTTACCGGGGGATGGAACCCGAGCAATTCGTGTTCAGCATGCTGACCCGCAGCCAGCGGATCACCTACGACAACCTCCGAATCCGAGATCCGGTCTTCATGTCGGTGATCGATGCCTGGTATGCCGCCTCGGAACATGGCTGCCCTCACCCAGTCGAGCCCGACATCCCGCCGATGTTCCATCCGTTCCGGGCGCGTGAGCTGGAACTGGCCAACCGGATCGTGGTCTCCCCCATGGACCAGTACAGCGCGGTCGAAGGGATGCCCAACGAGTGGCACCTGGTCCATCTCGGGAGCCGGGCGGTCGGTGGGGCGGGGTTGGTCATGACCGAGATGACCTGCGTCTCCCCCCAAGGCCGGATCAGCCCGGGGTGCACCGGTCTGTGGAACGAGGGGCAGGCCGACGGGTTCGCCCGGATCGTCGACTTCGTCCACGGTCGCACCGGGGCCCGGATCGGGCTCCAGATCGGCCACTCCGGCCGCAAGGGATCGACCAAGCTGATGTGGGAGGGGGACAGCGATCCCTTGGAGGAGGGGAACTGGGAGATCATGGCTCCCTCGCCGATCCGGTACCGCCCCGACAGCCAGGTGCCCAAGGAGATGACCAGGGACGACATGGCCCTGGTCCGGGACCAGCACGTCCGTTCGGCCAGGCTCGGCGACCAGGCCGGATTCGACATGCTCGAGCTGCACTACGCACACGGCTACCTGTTGTCGAGTTTTCTCACCCCACTGGCCAATCGACGGAGCGACCAGTACGGAGGGTCCCTGGAGAACCGGATGCGCTATCCCCTCGAAGTGTTCGAGGCGGTGCGGGAGGCATGGCCTGCGTCCAAGCCGATCTCGGTCCGGATCTCGGCTACCGACTGGGTCGACGGGGGATTCGACGGCGACGACGCGGTCGTGTTCTCGGCTGCGCTGAAGGAGCGGGGGTGTGACCTGATCGATGTCTCGACCGGGCAGACCACTGTGGATGCCGACCCGGAGTACGGGCGGCTCTACCAAACCCCGTACTCCGATCGGATTCGAAACGAGGTGGGTATCGCCACCATGACGGTTGGAGCGGTGTCGAGTATCGACGACGTGCACAACATCCTGGTGGCGGGGCGAGCCGATCTCTGCCTCCTGGCCCGGCCTCACATCGTCGACCCCTACTGGACCCTCAACGCAGCCATCGACCTGGGCTACACCGGACACGGATTCCCCGACCAGTACCTGGCCGGTCTCGGGGCGAGGCGGAGGGAACAGGACCCGATACCACCAGATGTGTTCCGGAGACGGGGGTAGACCGCCGGGCGGCACCATGATCGCCACCATTCGTCTCCGGTCCCGCCTGGCTCTGTCCTTGCTGGCGGTGCTCGTCCTGGCGGCGGCCTGCTTCGGCGATTCCGAGCCCCCGATCCGCATTCTCTTCGTCGGCAACAGCTACACCCACGTCAACGACCTGCCCGAGATGGTGCGCGATCTGGCCGCCTCGGCGGACCGGCGCGTCGAGGTCGGGATGAGGGCTCCCGGTGGTTGGTGGTGGCGAGACCATGCCTCCTCCCCGGAAACCACCGACGTCATAGCCGACGGCGATTGGGACTACGTCGTGCTGCAGGAGCAGAGCATGGCCCCGGCCGACCGAGATCTCGCCCGGCGCACCAGTTACCCGGCCGCCGAGCTGTTGTCCCGCACCATCGTCGGCAACGGGGCGGAGGTAGTGCTCTTTCTCACCTGGGGTCATCGAAACGGATCACCCGAGCTGGGGCACAGCAACTACTCGTCGATGCAGGTCGACCTGGCCGACAGCTATCTGGCGATCGCAGAGTCGGTGCTGGCCGATGTCGCACCGGTGGGGATGGCGTGGTGGATGGCGCTGGCCGAGCGTCGCGACATCGATCTCTACCAGGCCGACGGGAGCCATCCGAGCCGGGCGGGCAGCTTTCTGGCCGCGGCGGTGATCGCCGCGGTCGTTCTCGACATCGACCCGGAGACCTTCGATGCGTCCCTCGGGCTCGACCCGGCCAGCGCCGAGACGTTGCGAGGGTTCGCCTCCAGAGCGGTGAGTGGGGAGGTGCCCTGGGAGGGGTGAGGGCACGCCGCCACGTCGGGTTCCAGCCGGTTCAAAACCGCTCACCAAATGCTCGGATTTGTGGCACACTGTCGCCACCAGAGAAAGGAGGTGGTCCTAGGTTGTATGAAAGTCTTTGGACTCTGGAGGTGGTCGAGCGCTGAGCGGCGCTGACCGCGTGCGTCGCTCGTCCCTCGGGACCGGTGGCGACTCCAAACTCGGACCACCCGGCTCTGGATACCACGGAACTCGTCCATCCGTGGCGGCGCTCGCCGCCGAAGCAACGCCATAGCTGTTCTTCGATTGAGGGGCCCCCGAAACGTCGGGGGCCCCTCGGCATTCTCAGATGTGGAACCCGTGCCCGGTCATCCACTCGTCGTTGAACACCTTGGACAGATAGCCCCGTCCCGAGTCGGGAAGGATCACCACCACCATGGCCGTGTGGTCCTCGTCCGCAATCTGGAGGGCGCCATGGGCCGCCATCCCGCATGAGCCCCCGACCAGGATTCCTTCCTCACGGGCCAGACGCCTGGTCATGGTCAACGACTCCTGATCGGTGACTCGGACCCACCTGTCGATGAGGTCCAGGTCGACGGTCTCCGGGTAGAAGTCCTCGCCGACCCCCTCGACCAGATACTGATGCACTTGGTCGGAGGAGTCGGCGGTGAAGATGGAGCCCACCGGGTCGACCCCGACCAGGATGACCTCCGCCTTCTGCTCCTTGCGAAACCGACCGGCCCCGGTGATCGTCCCTCCGGTGCCCACGCCCACCACGAGTGCACCGATCTCGCCGTCGGTCTGGCGCCAGATCTCCGGCCCGGTGCCGTCGTAGTGGGCCTGGGGGTTGGCCGGATTGGAGTACTGGTCCGGGTGGAATGCACCTTCGATCTCCTCGGCCAGCCGGCGGGCCACGCCGTAGTAGGAGTCGGGATGCTCGGGGAGCAGGTCGGTGGGAGTGACGATCACCTCCACGCCGTAGGC
>DATHUL010000219.1:0-1735 GCA_035462285.1 Acidimicrobiia bacterium | reverse complement strand
GTCGATGTCCCCGCCGCCGTCGACCAGGAACGTCCCACCCACCTGGAGCATGACCGCTCCGAGCAAGGTGAGGGCGAGTACCCCTCCTCTCTGGTAGGCCGCAGTGAGCAGGGCCCATCCCATCACGGCCACTCCCACCGCCCAAGGTCTCACCGGGAGGTTGACCATCCCCCATCCGGCGAGCATCAGGGAGAGCCCGGCGACACCGGCAGCAACACCGGGGCCGATGGCGAAGAACTCGAATGACGCGATGGCCAGCCCGACCACGAGAAAGAAGAACGCCGCCTCAGGGGTGGCGGCCAGTCTGAAGAAGCGAACCCCCAGCCCGGGCTGGCGGAAGGTCGGGGTCTTCAAGGTCACCCCGTCGCCGAAAGGAACCAGCGTCTCCACCGTCACCGGGCCATCGGCGGTTTGAAACGTCTCACCGTTCAGGTCCTGGAGATACTGGCGTAGGGTCGGCTGGAGATCGAGACCGGTTTCCTCGGCGGGGATTGCCCCCCCGAGAGCCTCCTCCCCCGACTCCGCGACGATGATCGGGGTCCCCGGCCCGAAGCTCGATCCGGGCGAGATGGCGGCGTGCTCGGCCCTCAGCGCGACATGGGCGGCGCCTCCCCCGGCCACCGCCGGCGCCGGGCCCACCCACACGGCCAACGGCAGCGGGGGGCTCTCCAAGGTCTCGATCAAGTCGGTGAAGGCCCGGCGGTCGAGAACGGCCCGGGAGTTGATCTGGAGCACGGCCAACTCCTGTCCGCGCGTCGCCGCGCCCTCGATCGACTCCTTCATGAACTCGAGGGCCGAGGCGTCGAGCGGGCCGCTCACATCGATGACGTCGATGCCCGGCTCCTCGACCGGCTCACCTGAGCCGGAGCAGGCGACGAGGATCGAGAGCAATGCCGCTATGAGCAGGGTTCGACGCACGAGGCGGAGGTTAGGAGTCGACCCGTCTCTAGAAGCCGCCACCGGGTCACCCACTAATCTGACCCAATGCCACGGGCTCTGGTCATCGCCGACTCGACATGGGCGGTCAACGACGTGCTGGCAACACTCACCCATGGTGACTGGGAGATCGAGCTGCTCGACGATCCTCTCCAGTCGAGTGCGAAGGTGGCCGAGCACGATCCCGACGTCGTCATCATCGACCTCCAGATCAAGAACATGGGGGGAATGGCGATCGTGCGGCAGATCAGAGCCGACCCCGAGATCGAGGAGATGCCTCGACTCGTGCTCCTGCTCGATCGGGAGGCCGACGGCTTCCTGGCGAAACGGGCCGGGGCCGACGCTTGGGTGGTCAAGCCGTTCCAGGCCGACCAGCTCCGTCAAGCCCTCGGGGAGACCCTGGAGGTCTGACCCACCGTAGGTCCGATCGGACCGGGGACCGATCAGGAGGAGACGGTCACTCCCACCGGCTCGACATCGGCGGGCTCGAGTTGGGCGGCGGAGGGGAGCTCGAGGGTGAAGATGCTCCACCCGTCGTCGTAGCTGTAGGCAAGCCGTCCCCCCATCATGTCGGCGAGCTGGCGGGAGACCGTTAGCCCCAGACCCACCGCCGACGGCAGCGCCCCCGGGTCGTGGGCGCTGAAGTAGGGGAGGAAGATGCGCTCCCGTTCCGTCGGCGGGATCTCGCTTCCATTGTCCCTCACGGTGAGAACCACTCCCACGTCGCTCTCGGCATACTCGACATGTACCTGATTCCCGCCATAGCGAATGGCATTGGTGACCAGATTCCTGATGATCT
>DATHUL010000218.1:0-2111 GCA_035462285.1 Acidimicrobiia bacterium | reverse complement strand
CGGCATCCCGCCCCTGGCCGGCTGGTTCGCCAAGTTCGCCATGTTCCGCTCGGTCATCATCGCCGGCGGGGTCTCGACCGTGGTGTTGGCGGCCATCGCCGCGGTCAACTCGGTGATCGCCCTGTACTACTACGCCCGGGTGGTGAAATCGGTCTGGCTCGACGATCCGGTCGGCGAGTTCGCCCCCGATGTCGAAGCGGCCCCGGCCGGCTCATTGCGGCTTGCCCTGCTGGTGGCCCTGGCCATCACCGTCCTGATCGGTCTCTTCCCGGCGATCGCCACCTTCGTCGGCGATGCCAGCCGGGTCATTGCCAGCGGCCCGTAGGCAACGGGCAACGGGCAACGGGCAACGAGCAAGAAATCGCTCGTAGCTCGTAGCTCATTCCCTCGGGTCGTTGAGGTCGAGGACCCTCGCCATCTCCTGGGCCACCGCCCACGAGCCCCGGTCCTGATTGCACAGGACCACGGTGGTGATGCCCGGCTCCAGATAGTGGGAGACGATGGTGGAGACCCCGGGGTCGGAGCCGCTGTGGCCGAAGATGGTGACCACGTCGTCCTCGACCACCAACTCCATCCCGTAGCCGTAGGCTTCCGGGCTCTCCTCCTCGGACCCGTGCGGGGTCAACATCGACGACACCGTGTCCGGGCTCACGATCCGGCCGGAGCGAAGGGCGTCGAGGAACAGAGCGAGATCGGTGGCGGTGGTGATCAGCCCGCCGTCGGGCATCCCGCCGGAAGGGACGCTGTAGATGTTGGCTCGCCAGGTTTCTCGAGGACCGTCGTCGACCAGATAGGAGGTGGCCAGGCCCTCCGGGGCCAGATCGAGATGGAAGAAACCGGAGCGGGTCATTCCTCCCGGCACCAGCACCTCCTCGGTCGCCACATCGCCGAAGCTCCGGCCGGTGACCCATTCGATCAGCACTCCGATCAGGATGTAGTTGGCGTCTGCATAGATGAACTCCCCCGGCTCGGCGACCGCGGGGAGGTCGGCGAACAGGGGCAAGATGTCGCCCGGGCCACGTGCCTTCTGGACCGGGACCCGGTCCCAGGCGCTGGTGAACGAACCCCAGGTCTCGTCCTCGTCGTCGTGGTAGTTGGCCAGACCCGAGGTATGGGAGAGGAGATGGTGAAGGGTGTGGCGATCGTCCAGCCCGGCC
Organism: Acidimicrobiia bacterium; assembly: GCA_035462285.1. GTDB lineage: Bacteria > Actinomycetota > Acidimicrobiia > Spongiisociales > ZC4RG35 > JARDZU01. The sequence continues at coordinate 954 of DATHUL010000218.1, read as the reverse complement.
GGCCGCTGGGGGACAGGGAGGAACCCGGTCAGGGGCTTGTGCAGGCTGAGGGCCCCCTTCTCGACCAGACGCAGGGCGGTGGCCGCCGTGATCATCTTGGTCACGGACGCCACCTGGAATCGACTGTCCGGTCGCAGCGGGACCTGGTCGGCACGGTGGGCCGGCCCGGCCGCATGGACGAGCCGGGGAGCGCCGTCGGCCCAAACCAGGGCCACGCCGCTGAACAGCCCCTGCTCGGCCCGGCTGTCGATCCAGGGTCGAAGTGCTTCGAGGTCGGTCACCTGCTCCCCCGCACCTCGCCACGGCGAAGCGCCCTGTACTCCCGGTCCAGCAACGACCAGAGCGAGTGATCGACCCAGTTGCCCCGGATCAGGAGCTCCTCGCGCAGCACACCCTCCCTGGTGAACCCGAGCTTCTCGGCGACACGGTCGGAGGCGTGGTTGCCGACCGCGATGCGGAGCGTGACCTTGTGATACCCGAGCGAGTTGAACGCCTCTTCCAGCATGCGCTCAACCGCCTCGGTGCAGATCCCCTTCGATTGCTCGTCGGTGCGCACCCAGTATCCGAACTCGGCGATCTTGCCCAGCTTGGAGACGGTCCACAGCGAGATGCTCCCGACGTGCCGATCCGGGTCGTCCTTGCGCCGGATCGTGTAATCCCAAGCCCGGTCCTCCTTCCACGCCTGCAACGACTCACGAATGAAGGCGGTGGTATCGCCGTGCTCGTAGTCCATCCGGGCCCAGGGCAGCCATTGGTTCAATTCAGGCAGGGAGGCGCGAGCCGCTTCGTCGTAGGTCGTGTGGTCGCGCCGGCTGAACCTGCGCAGGAGGAGGCGATCGGTCTCGAGTAGTGATCTCGGCACCGGATCAGGTTATCGGCGGGCTTAACCTGAGTTCCAGATGTGGGACCGACTTCATCTCGTCGCCAGCCTGCCTGTCGGCAAGATCCATCACC
>DATHUL010000217.1:0-5953 GCA_035462285.1 Acidimicrobiia bacterium | reverse complement strand
GGTGGCGACGTTTCGAGGACTCGTTCCAACCGCTCTGGGGGGCGTGGGAGCAGGCCTATGGGCTCGACGACCTCTACGGGAGATCCCTGGTCGCGCCGGGCCGGCGTCTGGCCGAGGTCGGGGCCTTCGACTTCGACGCCGGAGTGGTCGACGGGGCGGTGAACGGAGTGGGCCGTCTGGTCCGGGACATCGGCGAGTGGGCCCGTCCCCTCCAGACCGGGTTCGTGCGCAACTACGGCGTGTTGTTTCTCGGCGGCGCCCTGGTGGTGGTGGCCTGGCTGGTGGCGGGCGGATGATGAGTTCGGTCCCTCGCTGCCCCAGGCCCCAAGCCCCAGGCTGGGACCCCCTGGCCTACTGCCCATCGCCCAAGGCCTATGACCTGTCACCGAGGGTGGCCACGTGCTGACCGCTCTGGTCCTGCTCCCGGCTGCCGCCGCGCTGATCGTGGCCCTGGTCCCTTCCCGGAGACGGGAGATCCATCTCCCCCTCGGCATCGCCCTGTCGGTGCTGCCGCTGGCCCTGGCCGGCTATCTGTTCTGGGTGTTCGAGCCCGCTCCCGGATTTCAATACGTGGACCGGGTCGCCTGGTACCAGCCTTGGGGAATCGACTGGTTCCTCGGGGTCGACGGGATCTCGCTGCCCATGGTGGCGCTAACCACCCTCTTCGTCCCGATCGCACTGGCCGCCTCGACCTCGATCACGAACCGGGGCAAGGAGTTCGTGGTCTACACGCTGCTTCTCGAAGCAGGTCTCGTCGGTGCCTTCCTCGCCCTCGACCTGTTCCTCTTCTTCGTCTTCTTCGAGGCGATGCTGATCCCGATGTACTTCATCATCGGGATCTGGGGATCGGAGCGTCGGGTCTACGCCGCGGTCAAGTTCTTCATCTACACCGCATTCGGCTCGGCCTTGATGCTGGCCGCGATCATCGCCCTCGCCCTGCTTCACGCCGATCAGACCGGCGTCGCCTCCTTTGCCCTGCCCGACCTGGTCGGTCTCGACCTCCCGCCCGGCTCGGAGCGTTGGCTGTTCGCCGCCTTCGCCATCGCATTTGCCATCAAGGTGCCGCTCTTTCCGTTTCACACCTGGCTGCCCGATGCCCACGTCGAGGCGCCGACCGCAGGCTCGGTCCTCCTCGCCGCCGTTCTCCTCAAGCTGGGCACCTACGGTTTGCTCCGGTTCAACCTCGCCCTGTTCCCCGATACCTCGGTCGATGCGGTCCCGATCATGGCCGCCCTGGCGGTGGTCGGGATCATCTACGGCGCCATCGTGGCCATCGTCCAACCCGACCTGAAGAAGCTGGTCGCCTACTCCTCGGTCAGCCACCTCGGCTTCATCGTCCTCGGCACCTTCGCCCTCACCTCGGGGGGTCTGCAGGGGGCGGTGATCCAGAACGTGAACCACGGGTTGACCACCGGCGCCTTGTTCCTACTGGTCGGGATGATCTACGACCGGAGGCACACCAAGAGGATCGCCGACTTCGGCGGGCTGCAGAAGACGGTTCCTCTTCTCGCCGGCTTCTTCTTGTTCATGGCCTTCGCCTCGATCGGGCTCCCCGGGCTCAACGGGTTCGTCGGTGAGTTCCTGGTCCTGATCGGAAGCTACCCGACCCTGCCCGCCCTCACCGTCGTTGCCGCCTTCGGCGTGGTCCTTGCCGCCATCTACCTGCTCTGGGCCTACGAGCGGGTCTTCACCGGTGTCCCCGACCGGGACGAGAACAAGGTCCTCTCCGATCTCACTCCGCGCGAGATCTCGATCCTGGCGCCGCTGGCGGTGCTGGTGGTGGTGATCGGGCTCTATCCCAATCTCCTCCTGGACAAGATCACGCCCTCGACCGAGGCCGTGCTCGACCACATCGAGGAGCAGACCGACTTCGTGATCCCGGAGCGGGGTCGGCTCGACGGCGTGTACCTGGCTGAGGGATCATGATCACTCCACCCGAGATCTCCTGGATCGCGATCGCCCCCGACCTGACCCTGGCCGTGGGCGCCGCCCTGGTCTTGTTGGTCGATGTGCAATGGAAGCCTCCACCCCGGGTATGGGGCTGGGTGGTCGGAGTGACGCTGGCGGTAGCGGCCGGTTTCACGGTCGTGCAATGGCTGGAGGGGATCGACGCTGCCGCCGCCGGCGACAGCGGGGCACTGATCGCCTTCTCCGGGATGATCACCATGGACGGGCTCACCGTCTTCGCCCGTCTCGCCCTGCTCACCGCGACGGTCCTCGGGGTGACCGGAGGCTGGCGCTTCGTGGTCGGTCTCGGGCGTCGGGGAGCGGAGGCGCTGGCCCTGGTGTTGCTGGCCACATCAGGGTTCTCCCTGATGGTGGCCTCCAACAACCTGGTGATGATGTTCCTCGGGCTCGAGGTGGGCTCCATCGCTCTCTACGTCCTGGCCGGTCTCGCCCGGGAGCGGAGGGAGTCAGAGGAGGCAGCGATCAAGTATTTCCTGCTCGGCTCGTTCGCCTCCGCCCTGTTCGTGTACGGGGTGGCTCTCATCTACGCCGGCACGAGGCAATTCGAGGTGCTCGAGATCCGCCACTTCCTCGACAACTTCATCGTGACCAGCCCGGCGGTCATCTACATCGGGCTCGGGCTGGTGATCGCCGGTCTCGGCTTCAAGGTTTCGGCCGCCCCGTTCCATGCCTGGGCCCCCGACGTCTACCAGGGGGCGCCCGCCGGGCTGGTCGGTTACATGGCCGCGGTGGCGAAGGTGGCGGGCTTCGCCGCCATCACCCGAGTCCTGCTCACCGCCCTCCCCGAGCTCGACGCCACCTGGCTCCCGGTCGTGGCAGGGATGTCGGTGCTCTCGATGCTGCTCGGAGCGGTGCTCGCCCTGGTCCAGGGCGACGTCCGTCGTCTCCTCGCCTACTCCGGGGTGGCCCACGCCGGATTCATCATGACCGGTGTGGTCGGCGGTTCCACCGGGCCGATCCTGTTCTACCTGGCCATCTACTCCATCCAGCTGATCGGCGCCTTTGCCGTGGTGGCGGTGGTCAGCGGCCCGGACGGGGCCGGGTCGAGCATGGATCGGTATCGCGGCCTGGGCCGGCGCAGCCCTCTGCTCGCATCCTCGTTCGCGGTGCTCCTCCTCGGGATGGGAGGGCTGCCTCTCACCTCCGGCTTCGTGGCCAAGTTCGGGGTCTTCACCGAAGCGTGGGCCCGGGGTTACGAGTGGCTTGTGATCGTGGCGGTGGTCGCCTCGGTCATCGCCTTCGCCTTCTACATCAGGGTCATCGTCGTGATGTACATGGATGACGACCAGGCCGAGGCGGCCCCACGTGTCGGGCCCGAAGGCTGGGTATTGGCAGTGGCTGTCGGAACGACGATCCTCTGGGGCATCTTCCCGTCGTCGCTTCTCGATCTGGCAGCTGATGCGCTCCCCATCTAGACCGGCATTGGGCCTCGGCCTGATCGCCGTCCTCCTCCTCGGCTCGGCCGGGCCCGCCCTCGCCGCCGAAACCGCCTCCTCGGAGATCGTGATAATCACAGAAGACGACACGGTGGCCGAGGACCTCTACGCCACCGGGGTGAGGATCCTCATCGAGGGAACCATCGAGGGCGACCTGATCGCCCTCGCCGCCGAGGAGGTGGTCATCTCCGGGGAGGTGACCGGGAGCGTGCTGGCGATCGCCCCGTCGGTGGAAATGGGTGGCGAGATCGGAGGGTCGTTGCGAGTTTCGACCGGCAGCCTGTCGCTGTCTGGGTCGGTCGGGGTCGACTTGGTGGCCGCCGCTTTCGACGTCGACCTCGATTCCGGCTCCCAGATCGAAGGCGATGCCCTGGTCTGGGCGGTGGGGACCACGGCCGAAGGCAGGATCGGCGCCAGGCTGCAAGGAACCCAGCGAACCCTCGACCTGGCAGGCGTAATCGGAGGAGACGTCGATGTCAGCACGGGTCGTCTCGTTGTCAGCGGTCCTTTGGAGGTGGCGGGGGACTTCGGCTACCGCTCGCCCTCGGAGGGAGAAGGACTGGATCAGGCAGAAGTGGGCGGGGTGGTTGCCCGCAAGACACCGCTTCCCCCCAACATCCGGGTGCGCGCTCTGGGTCTGCTGGCTCGCATCCTGGTGGTTCTCGGGCTGACCGCGGCCGCCCTTCTGGTCGGATGGGGGTGGCCGCGTCGGACCAGGCTGGCCGGGGAGAGGGCGCGGGCGCAGACGCTGCGAGCCTTTGGCTACGGCGCCCTGGTCGTGCTCTCCCCGCTTCTGATCGCCGGTCTCGCCGCGGTGATGGCCGGTCTGGCCCCTGCCGCTGCCTTTCTCCCGCTCCTCGCCATATTCGGCCCGCTGGTCGTGGCCACCGCGGGCATCGTCCTGGTGCTCTCCCTGGTGGCCGGGGTGCCGGCCGTGCTCGCCGCGGGCCGGGCCCTGCCCAGGGAGCTCGGCCTGCACGGAGCGATCCTGGCCGGATCGATTCTGGTCGGCGTCGTCTGGCTCATCCCGATAGTCGGATGGATCGTGCCGCTCCTGGTGCTTCCTGTCGGCCTCGGGTCATGGCTCCTCTCCTTCCGTCAGGGGCAGGAGCCTCAGGGCGGTTGACCCGACCGGGGCCTATCCGCCGGTTGCAGCGATCTCGACCGAGCCCTGGAACTCCTTCTCCGGAGTGATCCCCGAAGGGTCGGGAGTGACCGTGAATGTCCCGGCTTCGACCAGGTCCCGGGACGATGTGCCCACCATCACCTCGATCACGCCGGGCTCGACGACATAGCCCATGTCGCGGTCGTACAAGCCGACCTGGGCCACCGGGAGCCGGAAGCTGACCCTCTTGGTGTCGCCGGGGGCCACCTCGACCCGGGTGAATGCTTTCAGCTCCAGCACCGGCCGGGTCACGCTGGCGTCCCGGTCCCGGACGTAGAGCTGAACCACCTCGTCGCCGTCCCGCTCGCCGGTGTTGGTCAGATCGACGCTGACCGTGACTTCTCCGTTCCAGGCGACGATGTCGGGGGTCACCACCGCGTTCCCGATCTGGAACGTCGTATAGCTCAGGCCATGGCCGAACGGGTAGAGCGGGGCCGCCGGACCGTCGACGTAGTCGCCCTTCCAGTGAGATCTCCCCCCGGAGACCTTGTGCCCGTAGTAGATGGGGATCTGTCCCACCGTTCGGGGATGGGTGATGGGGAGCTTTCCGCCCGGGTTGACCTCACCGGTCAGCACGTCGACGATGGCGGCCGCGCCCTCCTCCCCGGGGAGCCAGGCCATGAGGACTGCGGCGCAGCTCTCATGGATCCAGACGCTTCCCCCGGGCCGGCCGGTCACGAGGACGAGGACCACGGGTGTGCCGGTGGCCACCACCGCCCGCACCAGCTCCTCCTGTACGCCGGGAAGGTCGAGAGTGAGACGGTCCCGCCCCTCGCCGCTGGTGCAGTCCTCGGTGAGTCCTGCCTTGTCACCCATCACCATGACCGCCAGGTCGCATTCGGCGGCCAGCGCCACCGCCTCGGCGAACCCCTCGGTCGACGATCCGGCCACGTCGCAGCCACGGGAGTAACGAACGCCGGGACCGAGCCGCTCCATCAGCGCCTCGAAGACCGTGGTGGCGTTGGTAATCGCATGCTCCGGGCTGAGCCCCTCGGCGAGAGGGATGGAGAAGACGTTCTCCCGGGACCTCATCTCGATCAGCGACTCGATGTGGGCCGGGTAGGTGTAGTCGCCATAGAGATTTCGACCATCGTGGGCATTGGGGCCGATCACCGCGATGGTGCCGGCACCGGCTTTCAACGGCAGGGCCCCGTCGTTGCTGAGCAGCACCATGCTCTTCCCGGCGATCCGGCGGGCCAGCCGCCGATGGGCGGGATCGTCGATCAGGGGGCGGGCTTGGTCGGGATCGACGAAGGGGCGATCGAACAGCCCGAGCTCGAACTTGGCCCTGAGCACCCTTCGAACCGCCTCATCGACGATCGACATGCCCACCTGGTCCTTGGCGGCGGCGTCGATGAGCGGCTGGCCGTAGCAGTCGGTGCCG
>DATHUL010000216.1:0-3887 GCA_035462285.1 Acidimicrobiia bacterium | reverse complement strand
CGGTCCGATTCGGCTCACCCCGCCTTCTCCAACCTGTTCGTGCAGACCGAGGTCGTGCCCGGTCGCGATGCCCTCCTCGCCAGCCGACGTCCCCGATCGGCCGAAGAAGAGCCGCTATGGGCCGGTCACGTGCTCGCCCTGAGCGGCGAGGTAGTGGGCGGCGCCCAGTTCGAGACGGATCGAGCCCGGTTCCTGGGGCGGGGGAACCAGGTCCACCGGGCCGCCGCCGTCGACCGGCCCCTGTCCAACTCGGTGGGCAGGGTGCTGGATCCTGTCTTCAGCCTGCGCCGGAAGGTCCGGATCCGGCCGGGCGCCACTGCCCATTTCGACTTCACCACAGTGGTGGCCCCGAGCCGGGGCGAGGTGCTCGACCTGATCGACAAGTTCTCCGACCCGGCCGCCTTCGAGCGAAGCTCGACCCTGGCCTGGACCCAGGCCCAGGTCCGTCTCAATCACCTCCGCGTCGATGCCGATCAGGCCCATCTCTTCCAGGAGCTGGCCGGGACCTTGATCTACTCGGATCCGGTGCTGCGGCCGGCAACCCAGAACACCACTTCCTCGCTGGGTCGGGGTGGTTTGTGGCGACACGGCATCTCGGGGGACCTCCCCATCGTCCTGGTCCGCATCGACGAGCCGGAGGAACGGGGCCTGGTGCGGGACCTGCTCAGGGCACGGGAGTACTGGCGGACCAAAGGGCTGGACTCCGACCTGGTCATCATCAACGAGCGACCCGGGTCCTACGCAGAGGACCTGCAGACGGCGATCGAAGAGCTGATCAGGGAGAGCGGTCGGCTGGTGGGTGAGGAGCCCGACGGAGGGGTGTTCGTCCTCAACGGTCCCCTGCTCAGCGCCGAGGATCGGGCCAGTCTGCAGTCGGCGGCGCGGGCGGTCCTGCTCAGTCATCACGGGACCATCGCCGATCAGTTGGCCCGCCGGACGACCGAGGAGCGGGTCGCGACCATACGGCCCAAGCGGGGGAACGGAGAGACCGAGAGCGGAGCATCGCAACCGAGGCCGGAGCGCGAATTTCACAACGGTCTCGGGGGTTTTGCCGCCGACGGCCGAGAGTACGTGGTGGTGTTGGGAGAGGATCAGTGGACGCCGGCGCCGTGGATCAACGTGGTCGCCAACCCTCGCTTCGGGTTCTGCGTCTCCGAGTCCGGCTCCGGATACACCTGGTCGGAGAACAGCCGGGAGAACCAGCTGACCCCATGGTCGAACGATCCGGTGGCGGACCGTCCCGGCGAGGTGCTCTACGTCCGGGACGAGGAGAGCGGTGATGTGTGGGGGCCGACCGCCCTGCCGATCAGGGACGACGGCTTTGCCTACCTCGCCCGGCACGGCCCCGGCTACTCCGAGTTCGAGCATCGGTCCCGGGGGATCGCCCTCCATCTGCACCAGACCGTGCCCCTCGAGGACCCGGTGAAGATATCGAGGCTGCGGATTCGCAACCTGACCGACCGTCGACGCCGTCTCTCGGTCATCGCCTACGTGGAATGGGTGCTCGGAACCACCCGGTCGGTGTCGCCGGGACAGGTCCAGACCGAGCGCGACACCGAAACCGGGGCGGTGCTGGCCCGCAACCCCTGGAACGACGATTTCGGGAGTCGGGTCGCCTTCGCCGACCTGGGCGAGGGGGAGGTGACCATCACCGCCAGCCGGGCCGAGTTCCTCGGGAGACACGGAAGCGTCGACGACCCGGCCGCCCTGCGGCTGGGACGAGAGCTCTCCGGGACGGCCACGGCCGGGCTAGACCCCTGCGCCGCCCTTCGGCGCCCACTCACCCTGGAACCGGACCAGGAAGTCGAAGTGGTCTTCCTACTCGGTCAGGGCGTGGACGAGGTGGAGGCCCGGGCCCTGATCGGGCGTTATCGCCGCATCGATCTCGACGAGGTGGGCGCCCAGGTCGCGACCCGCTGGAACGACATCCTGGGGACGATCCAGGTCAAGACCCCGGACCGCTCCTTCGACCTGATGGTCAACCAGTGGCTGCTCTACCAGACCCTCGCCTGTCGGGTGTGGGCCCGGAGCGCCTTCTATCAATCGGGGGGAGCATTCGGGTTTCGCGATCAACTCCAGGACGTCATGGCGCTGGTGACGCCGCGCCGGGACATGGCCCGGGAGCACCTGTTGCGCGCCGCCGGTCATCAGTTCGAGGAGGGGGACGTCCTCCACTGGTGGCACGGCCCTTCGGGCAAGGGGGTGCGCACCCGTATCTCCGACGACTACCTGTGGCTTCCCTATGCCGTGGCCCACTATGTGGAAGTGACCGGGGATATCGAGCTCCTCGATGAAGTGGTGCCCTACCTGAGGGGGATGGAACTGGCTCCGGGCCAGGACGAGATCTTCTTCACCCCGGAGCGGTCCGCCGTCGAGGGCACGATCTTCGATCATTGCAGACGCGCTCTCGACCGGGCTCTGTCCAGGCTGGGAAGCCGGGGCCTGCCCCTGATCGGGACCGGTGATTGGAACGACGGCTTCAACCGGGTGGGTAGGGAAGGGCGGGGAGAGAGCGTGTGGCTGGGATGGTTCCTGGAGGCGAATCTGTCCCGATTCGCCGACATCGCCGAATCGTCGGGTCAAACCGACCTGGCCGAGTCCTGGCGTGGAGGGGCCCTTCACCTCCGGGAGAGCCTGGAAGCGGAGGCCTGGGACGGGGACTGGTACCGGCGCGCCTTCTTCGACGACGGCACGCCGCTCGGCTCCTCGATCAATCCCGAGTGTCGAATCGACTCGATCGCCCAATCCTGGTCGGTGATCCACGGCGGGGCGCCGAGCGGGCGGGCCCGGCGGGCGATGGACTCGGTGGGGGAGTACCTGGTGCACCCGGGAGACGGCCTGGTGCTTCTCTTCACCCCTCCATTCGACAACTGGGACGTCGATCCCGGCTACATCAAGGGATATCTTCCCGGCGTTCGTGAGAACGGCGGCCAGTACACCCACGCCGCCATCTGGAGTGTGATCGCCTTTGCCACCCTCGGCGACGGCGATCGGGCCGGCGAGTTGTTCGGACTGCTCAACCCGATCAACCATGCCAGCACCAGGGCGGGGATCCACCGCTATCGGGTCGAGCCGTATGTGGCCGCCGCCGACGTCTACTCCGAGGCACCGCACGTGGGCCGAGGGGGCTGGACCTGGTACACCGGATCGGCGGGTTGGATGTACCGGGCCGGTGTGGAGTGGATCCTCGGCTTCCGTCTGCGCGGGTCCCGTCTGGTCATCGACCCCTGTGTCCCCCGGGCATGGCGCGGCTTCGACATCGACTTCCGCTACCACTCGTCCCGGTACCAGATCGAGGTGAGCAACTCGCACGGGGCCACCAAGGGGGTCACCGGGCTGACCCTCGACGGGGTCGACCTGCCCCCGGGCTCGGAGCTGGAGCTGGTCGACGACGGCGCCACCCATCAGGTGCGAGTGACCCTGGGCTGAGCCCCCCGCTCCGGTTGGCCCACCGTCACGGTACCGATCCTCGACACGCCCGACGGACCTGTCCCGGGCGCTTACCCTGTTCGGGGTGACCACGGCCTCCGGCCCCTCGTTGGGATCCGACGCCAGCTACGAGGAGCGACGTGTCTACGAGCTGCGCCGCTGGAAGCGACGTGCCAACGGGTTCCTGCTCGGCGCCCTGATCGTTTTTTTGGTCAGCCATTTCCTCGCCCCGGAAGGCGGGATCTACGGATTCGTCAGGGCCGCATCCGAAGCAGCACTGATCGGCGGGATCGCCGACTGGTTCGCGGTGACAGCCCTGTTCCGCCACCCGCTGGGCATCCCCATTCCCCACACCGCCCTGATCCCACGCAGCAAGGACGAGATCGGGCGGGGTCTGGCCGAGTTCGTCCAGCAGAACTTCCTGGACCCGGCCAACCTCCACCAGTGGCTCACCAACG
>DATHUL010000215.1:0-8435 GCA_035462285.1 Acidimicrobiia bacterium | reverse complement strand
CCGAACTGGTCGAAGATCATGTCCTTCACCCAGAACCCGTATTGGATGATGATCGGGTCGTCGAGGTGCTTGCGATCGATGATGTTTTGCAGTGTCTCCTGGCTCATATTGGGTATGAGCCGGAGCTGGGACAGGGGATCGGTCACCAGCGACATCCCGAAGAAGACCAGCATCGATGCCGCGACCAGGACCGGGATGCTGTAGAGCATCCTCCGCGCGATGAATGTTCCCATGCCTTGCCTCCGTCCAGACAAGAAGCTCTATCGAGTCTACACCGGGACCGTGTCGCCGTCCCTGGTGGCTTCGAGGCTTCTGACAGAAGAGGGGGCTCGCCCGCAGGCGGCCCCCTCTTCGATCAACCAACGCTGACGATCACTCTCCGGGAACGATCGCCTCTGCGCTCTCGATGAGCCAGGGCTCGTAACGCCCGTCGGGCGTCACCTTGTACGCACCCTCGATGACTGGTGTCCACCAGAACGAGGTGGCGAGCAGGTTGCCGTCGGGCTCCAGGGCGTTCATCGACTCCGGCTGCTGCTCGGCGCCGAACACCACTGTCTCCTGACCGGCCCACGCACCGGCATTCCACGTGTCCGTGATGTTGTTCGCATTCGGGACCACGTTCTGAATGGCCGCATCCCAGGCAAGGAACGACGGCTTCTGGTACATGGGGATCATCGGGACTTCCGCCAGCCAGAGGTCATCTGCCTGGTTGTACACCGCGGCGCGCTCGGCGGGGTCGACGATGCTGTCGGTCGACTTGATCAGAGCATCGACTTCCTCGTTGCAGTACCGCAGGTTGTTGATGTCGCCGAACCCGTTGGAGTTGTCGCCCTCGCAGTAGTACAGGGTGTTTCCACCTGCAGGCTCGGGGCTACCGACCCATGCGAAGTTGAACACCTGCCACTGGTCGGCGCCACCGTTGATGTACGCGTCTGCGAACACCTCGGAGGCAGGGCCGAACTTGGCGGTCACTTCGATGCCGATGGCGGCCAGGTCGGCCTGGGCCAGCTCGAACTGGAGCTCGCGGCCCTCGTTGCCGGCAGTGGTGGTCCAGGTGAACGACAACCGCTCACCGTCGCACTCGTAGATGCCATCGCCGCCCTTGGTGCAGCCGTTCTCCGTCAGGAGAGCCTCGGCCGCCGCCGGGTCATACGGGAACCGCTCGTTGAAGTGGTCTTCGTAGTAGGCGCTGGTGCTCATCCAGATCGAGTTGCCGAGCGGGGTGGCGTCCGGGTTGAGCGGGCGCACCACGGTCTCGACGATGGCATCACGGTTGATGCCTTGCGCGATCGCCTGTCGGATGAACTGGTTCTGGAGACGTGGGTCGTCGTGGTTGAAGTCGAAGTGCTCCCAGACCGGGCCGAGACTCGCCTCGAACTCCACACCGTCGATACCACTGACGTCTTCGACCAGCGTTACCTGGGGCTGTGGGTTGATGAAGTCGACCTCCTGGCCACGAAGGGCCTGGACCATGGTCTGGCTGTCCTCGATGAACACGACCTGGATCTCCTGGACGTCGCCAAGCGGCATCCCGGAGCCCCGATCCTCGGAAGCCCAGTAGTCCGGGTTCCTCTGGAGCAGGATGTGCTCGTCGGGCACCCACTCCACGAAGGTGAAGGGGCCCGAGCCCAATGTGATCGCATCGTCCCAAATGCTGTTGAACGGCTGGTCCGTGAGGACATGTGCCGGCAGCACCGCGTCGAACAGTGATTGCCAAGGGGCGTAGACCGCACCGAAGGCAAAGATCACCGTCTTGTCGTCGACGATCTCGTATCCCGTGATCTGGTTGTAACCCTCACGTTCGACGATGTCGAGGACCGGGTTGATGCTGGTCTCATAGGTGAAGACGAAGTCATCCGCCGTCACCGGAGTCCCGTCGGCCCACGCCGCATCCGGGTGAATGTTGTATCTCACACAGAACGCGTCGGGGCATTCACCGGTCACGGTGCTCGGGGGAGCCGCCGTGGTGGTGGGTTCTGAAGGGGCCTCCGTGGTAGTCGCCTCCCCTTCCGTAGTAGTCGTCGCGGTATCGCCGCCACAGGCGGCGGCCACGAGAGCTAGAACGGCGAGGAGGGACGCCCATCGGGCGACCCGCTTTGTGCGCAGGGCTCGCACTATTTTTTCCTCCCTTGTGGCTTACTTCGGGGTCGGGGCGGATCACCCCTCACCCAGGGTCGCTCCCAAACGAACGTTGGGAGCAGCCGTGCCGGAATATATCCCGGTAGAAGGCAAAGGTAAAGCAGCCGTCCATGAATACCAACCACCACGTCGGCCTCTTGTCATTCTCCCGCGATCACCGGCGGCCCTCGGGAATGACCTCGTGCTGTCTTCTCGTCTCCGAGATCAGCGCCTGGATGATGCCGGCCATGGGTAGGGCGAGGATGACGCCGATCGGTCCCAGCAAGGTCGATCCGGCGATGATCGCCCCGATCGACACCGCCGGGTGGATCTCCATGGTCCGTTGTGTGATCCGGGGGGCGATCAGGTAGTTCTCTATCTGCTGATAGGCGACGAAGTAGGCGATCACCCACAGCATGGTCACCACTCCCTCCGAGGAGAGGGCCACGACCGCGGGCAGGATGGCGGCCAGATAGGTACCGATCACCGGGATGAACTGACTGAGGATGCCTACCCAGATCCCGAGGGAGAGGGCGAAGGGCACGTCGAGGATGACGAGGAAGACCACCGTGAGCGTGCCGCTGAGCACGGCCAGGATCAGCCGCGAGTAGATGTATCCGCCCATCTTCTCCACCGCCACGTCCCAGATGTGGAGAGCATCCTTCTGCCGATCCTTGTTCATCGTGGAGAGGACCGTTCGCTGCAGCTTGGGGAGATCGGCCACCATGTAGAACGAGAACAGGGCGACGGTGGCGGCGAAGAAGATGAAGCTGGCGATGCCGGTGGTGACGCTGACCACACCTCCCAGGATGGTCCCGCCTGCCCCGATGATGAGGTCGGGGAGGCCTTCCGCCTCCTGTTGCAGCGACTCGGTGGAGATATCGATGTTGAACCACTCGTTCAATCGTTGTGAGACGGTCTCGATGTAGCCGGGAAGGGAGTCGATCAAGTCGTTGGCCTGACCGACGAACAGCGGGGCCAGAGCGACGAGAAAGGTCACGAAGAGCACGAAGGCGATGAGGAAGACCAGCCCGGTGGCCAGCCCTCGCTTCCAACCCCTCTTCTCCAGGACGTGGACCGGAGGCTCGAAGGCCACCGCGATGAACATCGAGACGAAGACCATGAAGATCAAGTTGCCCAGCCGGTAGACGAGGAACACGGCCAGCGCGGTGAGAAGCAGGACCCCGGCCACGACCAGGGTCCGTCTCCGGAAGCGCCGACTGTCCTGCCGGTCGGGGCTGAGGCTCATCATCGGGGAGACTAGGGACCGCGCCCGCCCACCCCGGCAGCACATCTAGCCTCGGGGCCCGAGCCGAAGGGAGGGCAATGGACAGCTTCGACATCGTGTGGCAACCCTCCGCCCGGCGGGCGGCCGCGACAAACACCGCCGCATTCATGAGGGCACACGGGATCGGGAGCGTCGCCGAGCTCGGGGCGAGGTCCTCACAGGACCCGGAGTGGTTCTGGGAGGCCGTGGTCGAGTTCCTGGGCATCCCCTTCGACCGCCCGTGGCGGGCCGTGCGCGACACATCGCGTGGCCATCAGTGGTCCACCTGGTTCGTGGGCGGCTCGTTCAATCTGAGCCGTGCCTGTGTCGACCGGTGGGCCGAGCAAGAGCCGGGGCGGGTCGCCCTCCGCAGCGAGAAGGAGACCGGAGAGATCCGAGAGCTCACCTTCGGCGGGTTGAGGGACAAGGTGAGCAGGCTGGCCGGAGCCTTGAGCGGGCTGGGTGTGGGCCGGGGCGATCCGGTCGCCGTCTACCTCCCGATGGGCGAGGAGGCGGTGGTCTCGCTGCTGGCCGTGGCCAGACTGGGGGCCATCTTCATCCCGGTCTTCTCCGGCTACGGGCCGGAGGCCGTCTCCACCCGTCTCGAGGATCCCAGGCCCAAGGTCGTGGTGTGCGCCAACGGCTTCCAGAGACGGGGAAAGCTGGTCGAGATGAAGGAGATCGCCGACCGGGCCGCAGGGGCGGTCGGCGATGTCGAGCACATCCTCGTGGTCGACTACACCGGGCGGGCGGACACGCCGATGACCGAGGGCCGCGACCTGTGGTGGCACGACCTGGTCGACCGGGCCGAGCCGCTGGCGCCGTTGCCGACCGGCAGCGAGGACCCGGTGCTGATCGCCTACACCTCGGGCACGACGGGTCGACCCAAGGGCGCGGTGCATGTCCAGGCCGGGTTCACGGTGAAGGTCGCGACCGAGGGCGCGTTCCATGCCGAGCTCACCAGGGAAGACGTTGCCATGTGGGCCACCGACATGGGCTGGATCATGGGCCCCTGGATCGTGATCGCCGCCCTGGGCAACGGTGCGGCGTTGGCCACCTACGACGGCGCCCCCGACCACCCGGGACCTGATCGGCTCTGGCAGGTGGCCGCCAACCTGGGCGTGACCTTCCTCGGCATCTCCCCCACCCTCATCCGCGCCCTCCAGCCCCACGGTGCCGAGCAGGCCCGAAGACACGACCTCTCCCGGCTTCGCAGCTTCGGGTCGACCGGTGAGCCGTGGAACCCGGACCCGTGGTGGTGGCTGTTCGAGGCTGTCGGGGAGAGGACCCGCCCCATCATCAACATCTCGGGTGGCACCGAGATAGGAGCGGTGATCCTCGGGGTCAACATCCTCCAGGGGCTCAAGCCGACGTCGCTGGGTGGCCCTTCGTTCGGTGTCGACGCCGACGTCTACGACGCCGAGGGGAAGTCGATCCGGGGAGAAGTGGGCGAACTGGTGATCCGGGGCTCCTGGCCGGGCATGACCCGTGGCTTCTGGAACGAGCCGGAGCGATATCTGGAGACCTACTGGCACCGTTTTCCCGACACCTGGGTCCACGGGGACTGGGCCTCCATCGACCAGGACGGTTTCTGGTTCCTGCACGGGAGGTCGGACGACACTCTCAACGTCGCCGGCAAGCGAATCGGGCCTGCCGAGATCGAGTCGGTGGTCGTCGCCCTCCCCGAGGTGGTCATGGCCGCCGCCATCGGGATCCCCGACCCGGTCAAAGGGGAGGCGATCGCCCTCTACGTGGTCCCAGCCCCCGGAGCCGAGTCCGGCGAGGAGATGCGGGCCCGGGTCGAGGCGGCGGTGACCGAGACGCTGGGCAAGTCGTTTCGCCCCGCCCTCATCCGGATGGTGCCCGACCTGCCCCGGACCAGGTCGGCCAAGATCATGCGCCGGGTGGTCAAGGCGCTGGCCCTGGGCCACGACACCGGGGACCTGTCCAGTCTGGAGAATCCGGAGAGTCTGGAGGGGATCGCGCCTCTGGCATGATCCCTGGCCCGGGCTACCGGGGCGGCATCCTGGCCGCGGCGTCGAGCCGTATCACCTCTCCGTTGAGCATCGGGTTCTCCACGATCGCCTCGACCAGATGGGCAAAGTCCTCGGCGGTGCCGAGACGCTGGGGGAAGACGTGGAGCCGGGCAAGAGACTCCTTGAGCTCGTCGGGGGCGGAGGCGAGGAGGGGCGTGTCCATGATCCCCGGTGCGATGGTCATCACCCGAATCCCCAGACTGCCCAGGTCACGGGCCAGGGGAAGTGTCATCCCGACGATCCCTGCCTTGGAGGCCGAGTATGCCGCCTGTCCTACCTGTCCCTCGAAGGCGGCGATGGAGGCCACGTTCACCACCACCCCCCTCTCCCCGCCCGGATCCGGCTCGTTTCGGGCCATGACCGCGGCGACGTTCCTGGTCACGTCGAAGGTCCCGATCAGGTTGACTTCGATCACGAACTTGAACAGGTCGAGGTCGAACAGGTCGCCGTCCCGGGAGATGAGCCGCTGGGCCGGCGCCACCCCGGCCGCGTTGACCAGGATGTCGATCCTGCCCCATTCCTCAGCCGCCATGCCCACCGCCTCGGCCACGGCGGCGGCGTCACGCACGTCGCACTCGAAGAAACGGGCCCTGTCACCGAGATGGGCGACTGCGGCCCGACCACCCGCCTGGTCGAGGTCGAGCAGCGCAACCGATCCCCCGCCCGCCGCCACCCGGGCGGCGGCCCCGAAGCCGAGACCGGAGACACCGCCGGTGACCAGCGCCACCGAACCTTGGAACCGCAACCAAACCTCCTCGACCTGGCGGGCCGGGGCGACGCTACCAGTGACCCGGGGCCGGGCCTGCTGATATGGCACCCCATGATCGGGGTCTTCGACTCGGGTGTGGGCGGGTTGGGCGTGCTGACCGAGATCCGCCGCCTGCTCCCCGGCGCAGATCTCCTCTACCTGGCCGACCAGAAGAGGGCCCCGTACGGTGTCCGCAGTCTCGAAGAGGTTGCGGCCATGGCCGACGAGGCGACCGGTTGGCTTCTCGACCGTGGGGCGACGGTGGTGACCATCGCATGCAACACCGCCTCGGCCGCCGCCTTGCACCGGCTCCGGGCGCTCCATCCCGGTGTGCCCTTCGTGGGCATGGAGCCGGCGGTCAAGCCAGCCGCGGTCAGGACCACCAGCGGGGTGATCGGGGTGGTGGCCACCGCGGCCACGTTCCAGGGCGAGCTTTTCGCTTCGGTGGTGCAGCGGCACTCCCAGGGGGCAAGGATCGTCACACAGGCCTGTCCCAGCTGGGTCGAGCTGGTCGAGGCCTCGGTGATCCAGGGTGCCGAAGCGCGCGATCAGGTGGAGAGATGCCTGGCCCCGATCCTGGACGAGGGCGCCGACACCCTGGTTCTTGGTTGCACCCATTTCGGGTACCTGGTCCCTCTCATCGAGCAGGTTGCCGGGCCCGCCCTCACCATCATCGACCCGGCGCCGGCGGTGGCGCGCCAGGTGGCGCGCATCGCCTCGAACCACCCCGGCGAAGGGAAGCTGCTCCTGGCCACTTCCGGCGAGCCGGCCCGGCTGGAACGGGTGGCATACCAGCTCGCCGGCATCGAAGTCGACCAGCCGGTCCTAGCCTGCATCTGGAATGACAGCTGAGTACCTCGCCTCTCATCTGCGAGATGCGCTCTCCCGGGCCCCGGACTCGGCCTGGATCCGCCGCGACATGGCCCTGCTCGGCTGGGGCGACTCGCTGCGCATCGACCCCGGCTCGGGCGCCGACCGCTTCGACCGGGCCATGCGCCGGCTTCGCTCCACCTCGGCTCCGCTGGGGTTGGCCAGCTTCACTTTCGACGAGAACGAGGCCGGTTCGGTGGTCATCGTTCCCGAGGTCCTGATCCGGATCGACGGCGACGGAGTCGACTTCCTGATCGGGACCGAGCAGGAGCTCCCCCCGCCCCGGCCACCAGAAGAGATGCCGCCGGGGGTGCTGGGCGAGAGCGGGTTGGAGGACTGGACCTCGCTGGTCGAAGGTGCTCTCGGCGCCATCCGATCACGCGAGGTGGAGAAGGTCGTGCTCTCCCGAAGGCTGGAGGCCAGGTTCGGCGCCGACATCCCGATCCAGCTGGTGCTGGCCAACCTGGCGAGCACCGAGCCGGGATCCCACACCTTCCTGGTCGACCGCTTCGTCGGCTCCAGCCCGGAGCTCCTGGTGGCGCTGGCGGAGGGAAAGGCCCGCTCCATCTCCCTGGCAGGGTCGGCCGATCTGGGCGATCCGGCCGCCGCCCACTCGTTCGACACGATCAAGATGGCCCGGGAGCACGCCCTCGCCGCCGATTCCGTGGATGACGCCCTCGCCCCTTTCTGCTCCCGTCTCGACCGCTCAGAGAGCCAGGTGGTGACCTATGGGGACATCCAGCATCTCTCGACCACTTTCGAGGGGGACACCCGTCCCGGGACCGAGTTGCCCGATCTCCTCTCCGCCCTGCACCCGACGGCCGCCGTGGCCGGGACCCCGACCAAGACGGCCCTGGAGCTGATCCGGGAGCTGGAGCGTCACGACCGTGGCCGCTATGCCGGACCGGTGGGGTGGCTCGACCGATCGGGCGAGGGCGAGTTCGCCATCGCACTTCGCTGTGGGACGATCCGGGGAGACCGGGCCACTCTCTACACCGGGGCCGGGATCGTCGACGGCTCCGATCCCACAATCGAGTTCGAGGAGACCCGGATCAAGCTGCGCCCGATGTTGGGGGCCCTGGGTCTCAGCTGAGCCCGGCGCAGACGACCCGGGCGGTGTCGTCGAGCGCCCGACGAGTCTTGAGGTCGGACTCCCGCTCCACCGGGACCACGATGACGTGGGCACCTCCGACCGCGAGCGCAGCCGGGAGCGATGACCGCAGGCCTTCCTCGCTCTCCACCTCCGACACCGACAGACCGTAGGCCGACCCGAGGCGCGCAAGGTCGACCCGGTGCGGTGCGACGAAGAGACGCTCGAACCAGGGCGCGTGCTCGGCCTGGGGCAGGAGGTCGAACAAGCCGCCTCCCCCATTGTCGATGACGACGAACACCACAT
>DATHUL010000214.1:0-7230 GCA_035462285.1 Acidimicrobiia bacterium | reverse complement strand
CGGGAGAGGGGACAGGCCCAGATGGCGAAGCGGGCCGACCGCGAGGCCAATCAAGGCGCCATCGGCAGCTATGTCCATGTCCAGAACGAACGCCCGGTGATGGGCGTCCTCGTCGAGCTCGTGTGCGAGACCGACTTCGTGGCCAAGAGCGACGAGTTTCGCCAGGTCGCCGACGACATCGCCATGCACGTCAGCTGGGGCCGCCCCACCTGGGTCACCCGTGACCAGGTGGACGAAGACGCCCTGGCCAAGGAGCGAGAGTTGATCTCACGCCAGGCGTTCGCCGAGGGCAAGCCGGAGAATGTCATCGACCGGATCGTCGAAGGGCGGATCGAGTCGTGGTTCGCCGAGAACGTCCTCTACGACCAGAAGTTCGTCAACGCGGA
Source organism: Acidimicrobiia bacterium (assembly GCA_035462285.1). GTDB lineage: Bacteria > Actinomycetota > Acidimicrobiia > Spongiisociales > ZC4RG35 > JARDZU01. The sequence continues at coordinate 6,844 of DATHUL010000214.1, read as the reverse complement.
GAAGTTCGACGGCACGGTGGGCGACATGGTGGCCAAACTCGCCTCCAAGATGGGTGAGAACATCTCGGTGCGCAGGGTGTCCCGGGTCGCCGTCGGCGAATAGGAGGCGGATGTGTCCCAACCCCCGGTGAGAAGAGTGGTGCTCAAGCTGTCGGGGGAGGCGTTCGCCGACCCCGAGATCGGCTACGGCATCGACCCCCAGACGGTGATCCGTGTCGCCGAGGAGATGGCAGAGGCTCACGCCGGCGGGGTTCAGATCGCAGTGGTGGTGGGCGGAGGCAACATCTTTCGCGGGGTCTCCCAGGCGGCGAAGGGGATGGATCCTGCCTCCGCCGATTACATGGGAATGCTGGCCACCGTGATCAACGCCCTGGCCCTGCGCGATGCCCTGGAGAAGGCCGGAGTGCCCACCCGGGTGCAGAGCGCCATCACCATGCAGGAGCTGGCCGAGCCCTACATCCGGCTCCGGGCCATCCGCCATCTGGAGAAGGGGCGAGTGGTGATCTTCGCCGCCGGCACCGGCAACCCCTTCTTCACCACCGACACCACCGCCGCCCTGCGCGCGGTGGAGATGAACGCAGACGCCCTGCTCAAGGCGAGCAAGGTCGACGGCATCTACGACGCGGACCCGAAGTCGAACCACGATGCGAAACGACACGAGGAGCTCTCCTACATGGACTTCATCTCCGCCGAGCTCAGGGTGATGGACACCACCGCCGTTACGATGTGCAAGGAGCATGGCGTGCCGATTGTCGTGTTCGACATGCTGACACCTGGCAATATCGTCAAGGCGGTGAGCGGGGAGAAGATCGGCACCGTTATTCATTGACGAGGAGTGGACAGTGATCAGCGACCTCCTGACCGAGGCTGAGCACAAGATGGATCTGGCCATCGAGCACGTGGCCTCCGAGTTCTCCACGGTCCGCACCGGGCGGGCCAACCCCCAACTCCTGCAGCGGATAACGGTGGAGTACTACGGGTCGCCCACTCCCCTTCAGCAGCTCGCCTCGATTTCGGTGCCCGAGCCGAGGATGCTGGTGGTCCATCCCTTCGACAAGTCGACGGTGAACGACATCGAGAGGGCGCTGCAGACCTCCGACCTGAGCCTCAACCCTTCCAACGACGGCAACGTGATCCGGATCGCCTTCCCCCCGCTCACCGAGGAGCGGCGCAAGGACCTGATAAAGGTGGTCAGGAACATGGCCGAGGAGGGCCGGGTTGCGGTGCGGAACATCCGCCGCCACTCCAAGGCGGACATGGAGGCGATGCACGGCGAGATCTCCGACGACGACATCCGTCGCGGCGAGGACGAACTGCAGAAGCTGACCGACCGTTTCGTGGAGAGGATCGACCAGCTCCTCGGTCACAAGGAAGGCGAGCTCCTGGAGGTCTGATTTGGACGAGCAGACACCGGACGAGGAGAAGACCGGCGGGCGCCCCGGGGAGACCCGGGACGACGACGCCGAGGTGTTCACCCTCCCTCTGATCTCCGACAGCGAGGACGGTGAGGACGGGTCGCCCGGCGACGCCCCGGCGGGAGACGGCCCCGACCCGGTGGACCTCGACGACTACGAGGCGATGGCCTTCCCGCGCAACCTCGACGACTACGGGGCGGACCAGTACACCGGGTCGACCACCCAGGAGTACCAGGGGCTGGCCGAAGAGGTCAGTCGGGCCGCGGGTGAGGAGTGGGAGCAGCAGGCGGTGGCCGCCAGCGTCCCCGGGGTGGACAGCGGGTTGGTCGGATTCGACGACGTGACCGGGTCGCGCGGCGACAGCGAGGAGGACTACGAGGCCACCGAGCAGGCCGCGTCGAGCGATCTGGCGATGCGGGTGGCGTCGGCGCTGGTGGTGTTCGGGATGTTCCTGGGCAGCCTCCTGCTCGGAGGCTGGTGGTTCTCCGCCTTCGTCATCCTGATAATGGTGGTCGCCGCCGGCGAGTTCTATGCCACGGTCCGCTCCGACGAGAGCCGTCCCCTCGCCTTGTTCGGGCTGCTCGGTGTGGTGTTCATCGGCGTGGGCGCCCACATGTCGGGCCCGGTTTCAATCGGGGGCTGGGCTGCGGCGTTCGCGGTCGCCACCGTTCTCTATCTCGCCCTCTCTCCGAGGCGGAAGCCTCTGGAGGATGCGGCGGTCACCATCGCCGGGATGGGCTGGGTCGGGATGCTCGCCTTCGCCATCCTGATCGGGCTCGGGCCACGCCCGGTCGCCTATATCCTCTTCGTGGTCCTGCTCGTCGCCGCCAACGACATCGGCGCCTACTTCGTGGGACGGGCGTTCGGTCGTCGTCCGCTCTCCCCGCTGATCTCGCCTACCAAGACCTGGGAGGGCATGGTCGGCGGTCTGATCGTCGGGTTGGTCGTTGCCTCCGTCCTCACCACCTTCCCTGCCTGGGAGCCGATCGGCATCGCCAAGGGCCTGGTGGCCGGGGCTCTGGTCGGTGTGGTCGCCCCGATCGGAGACGCGGTCGAGTCGATGGTCAAGCGCGCCCTCCGGGTCAAGGACATGGGGTCGGTCCTCCCCGGTCATGGCGGAATGCTGGACCGGATCGACGGATTCCTGTTCGCGGTCCCCCTCGTCTACTTCCTGTTCCGCGGTTTCGGGTTGCTGTGACCCGAAAGGTGGTCGTTCTCGGGGCGACCGGGTCGATCGGCACCCAGACCATCGAAGTTGCGGTCTCCCTCGGGTTCGAGATCGCCGTCCTGGCCGCCAGGGCGCCTTCGGCCAAGCTGGCCGCCCTCGCCGGCGATCACCCGTCGGCCCGCGTGATCGCAGCCGGGGGCTCGTCGACCGAGAGGCATGAGTTCGAGCGACTGGTGGGTCGGTCTGTCGAGTTCGACGCCGATGCCGTGATCGATGCGGCGGGCACCCCTGATGCCATCGTGGTCAACGGGATCGTGGGGGCCGCCGGTCTCCGGGCCACGATTGCCGCGTTGGAGAGCGGCAACCGGGTCGCTCTGGCCAACAAGGAGAGTCTGGTCGCCGGAGGCCCGGTGGTGAAGGGGGTGCTGGCTGCACACGGTGGGGAGTTGATCCCGGTCGACAGCGAGCACTCCGCCCTCCTCCAATGTCTGGCCGGGGAGGACCCGGCGTCGGTGGCCCGGCTGATCCTCACCGCCTCGGGCGGCCCGTTCCGGGGACGGTCCCGCCAATCCCTGGCCGACGTCACCCCCGACGAGGCGCTGGCCCATCCGACCTGGGACATGGGCCGGCGGATCACCATCGACTCGGCGACCCTGTTCAACAAGGGTCTCGAGGTGATCGAGGCCCATCATCTGTTCGATGTCGACTACGACCGGATCTCGGTCGTGATCCACCCACAGTCGATCCTCCATTCGGCGGTGGAGTTCGTCGACGGCTCGTGGAAGGGCCACATGGGCCATCCCGACATGCGGATCCCGATCCAGTACGCACTCACCGCCCCCGGGCGCGCCCCGTCCCCGGCCCGGCCCTTCGACCTGGCCGGGCTGGAGCTCGGCTTCGAGAACCCCGACACGGCGACTTTCCCCGCCCTCGAAATCTCCTACGAGGCGGGGCGGAGAGGTGGTTCCTCACCGGCTGTGCTCAATGCGGCCGACGAGGTGGCGGTGGAGGCGTTCCTCCAGCGACGGCTCGGCTTTCTCGGCATCAGCGACGTCGTCTCCGGGACTCTCGACAGTGTCGACTGGCGCCGGGTCGAGACGGTCGATGATGTGATCGCGGTCGACCGCGAGGCCCGTTCTGTGGCCGCCTCCTTGGTGGCAGGAGCCTGCTGACTAATGGTGGATGGCGGGTAGCGTGTCCTGATGCTCGGAGGCTTCGCTGCGGCCGCGGCCATCATCCTCTTCGTCACCGCCCACGAGGCGGGCCACTTCTTCGCGGCCAAGGCCACAGGGATGAAGGTGACCGAGTTCTTCTTCGGCTTCGGCCCCAGGATCTGGTCCACCCGCCGCGGTGAGACCGAGTACGGGGTCAAGGCCCTGCCCCTCGGCGGGTACGTCCGGATCATCGGGATGAACCCGCTCGAAGAGGTGGCGCCCGCCGACCTGGGCCGCACCTATCGGGAGAAGAAGTTCTGGGAGAAGAGCGTCGTGGTCCTGGCCGGGGTGGGGATGAACTTCCTCATCGCCTTTCTGCTCTTCTACGGGATCGTCCTGGTCAACGGGGTCTCCGAGCCGCTGCCCGTGGCCGATCAGGTGGTGGAGACGACGACGATCGACGGGGAGACGGTCCCCACCCCGGCGGCGGCCGCAGGGCTGAGGCGGGGCGATGTGATCGTCTCCATCGGGTCTCATCGGATCGAGACCTGGTCCGACGTCGAGGACGCACTGGCCAGTGTCAGCGCCGGGCCCACCGAGATCGTGGTGAATCGGGGTGCAGAGCTGATCGTCCTCGACGCACAACTGGTGGATCGGGAGTCGGTCGACGGTGTCACCGGCACCAGGTACCTCGGGCTGGCTCCGGCAGTCGAGACTCGTGAACCGGGAGTCGTCGGGGCGGTGGGAGTGGCGGGGAGCCAGGTGTGGCAGGGGATCGGGTTCACCTTCCAGGCGATCGGCGACATGATCAAGCCGTCGAGCCTGGCCCAGTACGTCGGTGTCCTCGCCGGTGACGTCGAAGTCGACGACGAGATCCGGCCGGTCAGCCCGATCGGGATCATCAACATCGGCTCCCAGACCGAGTCGGCGGCCACGTTCGTCGGGATCCTGGCCTTCGTCAACGTGATCCTGGCGACGATCAACCTCCTGCCCCTGGTCCCCCTCGACGGAGGGCACTTTGCCGTGGCCCTGTACGAGAAGTTGAGCGGCCGGGAGGCCAACGTGCGGAGGCTGGCCCCGGTGGCGGCCGCCGTGATCGGGCTCTTCGCCTTTCTCGGGTTCGTGGCGATCGTCCTCGACATCGTGAACCCGATCAGCCTGTAGACGCGGGCGGCTGGTGGCGTAGCCGATGCTCGGTACTCGGTATTCGGGCCGACCCGTATACCGTTCCTCCTGATGACCGATCGGCGGCAGACCAGACAGCTGCATGTGGGCAAAGTGCCGGTTGGTGGCGGTGCACCGATCTCGGTTCAGTCGATGACCACCACCAAGACCGCCGATGTCGACGGCACCCTGGCCCAGGTCTACGCACTGGCCGGGGCGGGCGCCGACATCGTCCGCATCACCTGCAACGAGGTGGAGGCGGCCCAGGGGCTGGCCGAGATAGTGCCCCGTTCCCCGGTCCCGATCATCGCCGACATCCACTACCAGTACCGGCTGGCGCTGGCCGCGCTGGAGGCCGGGGTGCAGGGCCTCAGGCTCAATCCGGGCAACATCCGCAAGGAGGACCAGATCAAGACGGTGGCCCGCGAGGCCAAGGATCGGGGGGTGCCGATCCGGGTCGGGGTCAATGCCGGTTCCCTGGACAAGGACCTGCTCGAAAAGTACGGCAGCGCCGTTCCCCAAGCCCTGGTCGACTCGGCCGTCATCGAGATAAGGTACCTCGAGGAGGTCGACTTCCAGGACATCAAGATCTCGGTGAAGCACTCCAACGTGCCGTCGATGATCGAGTCGTACCGGCTCCTCTCCGAGACGGTGGACTATCCGCTTCATCTCGGTGTGACCGAGGCCGGACCGCCGCCGGCGGGGCTGATCAAGTCGGTGGCAGGAATCGCCACCCTGCTCAACGAGGGAATCGGGGACACGATCAGGTTCTCCCTGACCGCCGACCCGGTGGAGGAGGCCAAGGCGGGCCGTCAGCTGCTCGAGAGCCTGGGTCTGCGCGAGCGCAAGGGCCTCGACCTGATCGCCTGCCCGTCCTGCGGCCGGGCCGAGGTGGACGTGATCGACGTCGCCACCCGGGCCCAGGCCGCCCTGGAGGCGGAGAACCTGCCGATCCAGGTAGCGGTGATGGGATGCGTGGTCAACGGCCCGGGTGAGGCGAGGGAGGCCGACATCGGCATTGCGGCAGGTCGGGGCAGGGGGCACCTGTTCATCAAGGGGCAGGTGGTCCGGGTGGTGCCCGAGGCGGAGATGGTCGAGGCACTCCTCGACGAGGCTCGGAAACTGGTGGCCGAAGGTGTCGAGAGCAGGCTGGCCCACGCCGAGGCCAACGCGGCGGAGATCGCCGCCGCAGCCCGCGAGGAGCTGATCCAGATCCAGGGCGACGCCAACCGCTCCGAGGATCGCAGGGCCCGGGTGGCCGAGGTGGCCCAGACCGACTGACCACCGGACCGCCCGGCCGAGCTACTACCGTCGCCGTCCGTCATCATGCGCTGGTCGAGAGCATTCATACCGACATTGCGGGATCCCCCGGCCGATGCCGAGGCGATCAGCCACAAGTTGCTGGTCAGGGGCGGTTTCATCCGTCAGCTCGCCGCCGGTTCCTACACAATCCTCCCCCTCGGGCAGCGGGTGCGGCTCAAGGTCGGCGCCATCATCCGCGAGGAGATCGATGGCATCGGTGGCCAGGAGATGGTCCCTCCCACCCTGCACCCGGCCGAGATATGGCGCCGCTCCGGGCGCTACGAGATGATGGGGGACAACCTGTTCCGGCTGGAGGACCGCAAAGGGTCGGATCTGGTCCTCGGGATGACCGAAGAGGAGATCTTCGCCCTCACCGCGCTCGAGCTCTCCTCGTATCGTGAGCTTCCCCAGATCTGGTACCAGATGCACACCAAGTTCCGGGACGAGCCAAGGCCCAAGTCGGGTCTGCTTCGGGTGCGCGAGTTCACCATGAAGGACTCCTACACACTGGACATCGACCAGGAGGGGCTGGACCTCGGGTTCGAGAAGCACCGTGGCGCCTATCAGCGGATCTTCTCGCGCATGGGGCTGGACGCGGTGGGGGTAGAGGCCTCGTCGGGGGCGATGGGCGGGTCGGAGTC
>DATHUL010000213.1:0-4062 GCA_035462285.1 Acidimicrobiia bacterium | reverse complement strand
GATGAGCTGGTTGCGGCGCGTGGCGAGCTGACCCGGTTCAACGCACAACTCGACGACACCCGGGTCGAGCTGGAGGTGGTCGAGGCACAGAGACTCGAAGCCAGGAACTCCCAGGAGTCGGCCATGGAGGCGGAGCAGGCCGCCTACGCCAAGCTGTCCGGGCGTTGCAAGGAGCTGGCCACTCAATACGACAAGGAGCAAGCCGAGATCCAGGCGCGCGCCAGGCAACGCGCTTCCGGCTCGGTCCAGGTGGGCTCGTTCATCTGCCCGTTCACACCGGGAAGGACATCGTTCATCGACTCCTGGGGGGCGCCGAGGTCCGGTGGCCGCGCCCACAAGGGGACCGACTTGTTCGCGGCGTGGAACGAGCCGATGTACGCCGTCACCTCGGGTCGTGTCGTCTTGGGCAACAGCGGTCTCGGGGGCAAGACGATCTGGCTCCTCGGCGACAACGGGATCGGCTTCTACTACGCCCATCTGTCCGACTTCAACGTGGCCTCGGGGGCATCGGTGAGCCAGGGGACGACGATCGGATTCAACGGTGACTCGGGCAACGCCAGGGGCGGCTCCCCGCATCTCCACTTCGAGATCCACCCCGGTGGTCGCGGCTCGTCGGCGGTCAACCCCTATCCGACCCTGGCCGGGGCGTGCAGGTAGCCTTGTCGTCGTGAGCGAGCACCGACGCAGGATCGACGCAGTCCTCGAGCCCGACTATCTCTCCGACATCGCCGAGGTCGGTCTCGATGAGTTGCGGGAGCGGCGCGAGTCGGCCGAGGACGTCGAGACCCAGATCTCGTACTATCGCCGACTCCTCCACGGCAGGGTCGACCTGATCAACTTCGAGATGCGTCGTCGCAGCGGGCACGAGACCCGAACCCTGATCGAAGCGCTGCCCGAGATCCTGGCCCAGGGGATGGTCCTCGGCGCCGAGCCCAATCTGCGTCATCTCGAGACAATGCCCCCCCTCCCGGCCACCACAGGGCGCCGTCTCATCGACAAGATCATGGACGACGACATCCTCACCCAACTCCCCGACCTGAGTCAGGAGGAGCTCAACGAGGCGGTCGATCGCCTCCAGGAGGTAGAGGCACAGCTCTCGGTTCAGCGTCGTCAGCTGCACACGGTGATCGACGCCTTGCAAGAGGAGATCATCTCCCGCTATCGGAGCCAGCAGGGCGAAGCGCAACCTGCGGGTTGAGTTGCTCGCAGCCGGAACCCGCTCGGGCCTGGTCGAGACCATCCACGACGGTGCAGTGGCGGTGGTGTCGCCGGATGGGGACCTGCTCGCATCGACCGGGGACATCGATCGTCCCTTCTTCCTCAGGTCGGCGGCCAAGCCGTTCCAGGCGCTGGTCGCCCAGGAAGAGGGCGCCGCGCTGAAGCCGGAGGAGCTGGCGGTGGCCGCCGCCTCCCATGACGGCGAGCCGGTGCATGTCGCCTTGGTGGAATCGATGCTCGCCGGGGTCGGCCTCGACACGTCCGCCCTCGGTTGCCCGCCGGCCTGGCCCCTCTCCGAGACCGCCGCCGCCCGGCTCCGTGGCAAGGGATGGGACCGGGGGAGAAGGGTCTGGAACAACTGCTCGGGAAAACACGCCGCCTGGCTCAGGGCGTGTCAGGCCCGGGGTTGGGCCATAGACGGCTATCTCTCTCCCGAGCACCCGATCCAGCGACGGATCGTCGAGGGGGTGTCCGAGCTCGGGGGGTTCGACGTGTCCCCGGTCGGAGTCGACGGTTGCGGGGCGCCGGTTCTCCGGACCACGACCCGGGTGATGGCCCTGCTCTACGCCAGACTCGCCACCCTGCCCGGGCTCCAGGGGGTGTCCACCGCCATGCATCGGTATCCGGCCTTGGTCTCAGGCGCGGGCAACGGCGATGCCTCGCTGGCCATCGCATTGAACGCAGTGGCCAAACGGGGAGCGGCCGGTTGTCTCGGGGTAGGGATCGCAGGTCGAATCGGGTTGGCGGTCAAGTCATGGGACGGAACCCAAGAGGTCGCCACCTGCGCCATGATCGCCACTCTCGCCTCCGCCGGTGAGCTGCCGGACCATGCAGCCGGGGTGCTCGCCCCCCTGGCCCGTCCGCCCATCCTCGGTGGGGGTCGGCGGGTCGGGGAGCTGGAGCCGAGAGTGGAGCTGCGATGGGAATGAGGGAGGTGCTAGAGCGCCGCATCGCCGACTGGCTCGAGGACGAGGGGTCGAGTGTCGTCTACGCCGAGGAGGTCGAGGGCCGCTGGGCGGTGCGGATGGGCCAGGAGACCCGTGATGCCACCACCGTGTGGTTCACGGCGAGGGAGAGAAGCCTGGAGTACGAGGCCTACGTGCTCCCCGCCGGCGAGGGCACCGTCGATCTCTTCCGACAGGCGCTGCACCGGAACATGCGCGGCTGGCGTTGCTTCTTCGCCCTGGACGAGGAGGGTGCCCTGCTCCTCCGGGGCCGTCTCCCCGAAGCACAGGTGACCGACCTGGAGCTGGATCTCGCCCTGGGCGAGATCTACCAGGCGATCGAGGTCGGGTTCCGGCCTCTGCTCCGCTCGCTCCGGCCGGAGCGCGAAAATTAGGGTTAGAAACTTGTGAACACACCTATGTGCACAAACCCTGTGCAAAACCCCGTTTCCTGTTGGTAACCCCGTTTCGATCCCGCCCCGGTCTCCCCTCGACGATGGTTTGGGTTACTCGACGATGAAAGAGAAGCGCGTCGGGGTCGTTGAATCGAGACCGTGAAGATCGTAGATTCGCCGCTGCGAACGCCCGAGAGGCCGAGCAGAGAACCGTCCGTTCGGGGAAGTGCGGAGGAGGCTCTGTCAGGTCACTCGGGCGTTCTGCCGCCAATCCGGCGACCGCTCAGCCGAGACCTCTCTCAGTCGTGACAGAGCTGGGACCAGCGGTCGGCCGCGATACAAGACTGACCGGGGGTCACCGCCTTGTCCGGAGGCACGATCACGGTGGTCGTGGTGGTGGGGGGCGCGGTCGTGGTGGTGCTCGGCACCGGGGTCGGTCCGGCCACCCCGGCGCCGGGGGCGACGGTGGTGGAAGGAGTGTCTGTCGGGGGCGGGGATGCCGGCGGCTCCGTGGTCGGCGGCGCCTCGGTCGTGGGCGGCGCGGTCTCGCCCTTCTTCATGAACACCACGGTGACATAGAGGTAGCCCTCGGCACTGTCGGTACCGATCCCGACGTAGTTGTAGTCGCCCAGGATGTTGGCCTTGTGCCCTGAGGAGTCCATGAACGCGCCATGCAGCGACGACGGGCTCTGGCCACGACCCACGTTCTCGCCCACCCTGGTCCAGCCGCTTCCCGCCGCCGCGGTGAGCTCGCCGTTGCTGGAGTGGTAGATCTCGCCGGCGGCGATCATGTCTGCGGTGTGGATGCGGGCGTGCGACTGCAGCCCCGCATTCACCTCGAGCGGCCCGAGACCGTTGTCGGCCCGAGTCGAGTTGATCAGCGAGAGGAACTCGCTCTCCGTCCCCGAGTCGGCGACCGCGGTCATGCCGACACCGGCGGATACGAAGACCACGAGCAGCAACGAGATCCAGCGCTTCTTTCCCGGCATCGATCCAGTTATCGACTTCGGCGCAGGATCCCTTTAATCAGGCAGACAAAGCGATGGGTGTGAGCCTTTCACGCTCAGACCCCGAACATCACCTCGCGCAGACTGATCACACTCGACTCGAGGGTGACCGGGTCGAGACGCATCGAGCCCAGTCGCAGACCTTTCATCCCCTCCCCGGTGTTGGTCATCACCCGGAGCCCGTCTTCCTCGTTGCTGAGGATGCCCAGACCGAGACAGCCGCCCCCTTCGTCCTGAACCCCGACCAGCACCTCGTCGAGCCGACCGAGGTTGAGACCCATGGGGAGGGTGGGGGCGAACACCGTGGGCCGCACCTTCCATCGCTCCAGGGGGGGAGCCAGAGCGCGGGCGAAGGCCTCGGTTCGTCGCTGTGCCCTCTCGTCGGGGGAGAGGGGGATCAGGTTGGGGTCGGTGGGGGCGACGGTCACCTCCAGACCGAGGAAGCGGCGCAGCATCCCGACCACAGGCTCCATCTCCCCGCGCCGCTGCAGGGCGACC
>DATHUL010000212.1:0-6910 GCA_035462285.1 Acidimicrobiia bacterium | reverse complement strand
TATGCCCAACGTGGTTCGAGCCGCCATCGTGCAGACCGAGTGGACCGGCGACAAGGACACGATGATCAAGAAGAACGCCGACTATGCCCGTGAGGCGGCGAAGCAGGGCGCTCAGGTCATGTGCTTCCAGGAGCTCTTCTACGGCCCCTACTTCTGCCAGGTGCAGGAGAACGAGCACTTCGACTACGCCGAGCCCATCCCCGACGGGCCCACCACCAGACTGATGCAGGACCTGGCCAAGGAGACCGGGATGGTCCTCGTGGTCCCCATCTTCGAGATGGAGCAGGAGGGCTTCTACTACAACACGGCCGCGGTGATCGACCCCGACGTCACCTACCTGGGCAAGTACCGCAAGAACCACATCCCCCACGTCAAGGGGTTCTGGGAAAAGTTCTATTTCCGACCGGGGAACATGGGTTACCCGGTGTTCGACACCGCGGTGGGCAAGATCGGGGTCTACATCTGCTACGACCGCCACTTCCCCGAAGGATGGAGGGCGCTGGGCCTCAACGGGGCAAAGATCGTGTTCAACCCCTCGGCCACCAGCCGTGGGCTCTCCATGTACCTGTGGAACCTGGAGCAGCCGGCGGCGGCCGTGGCCAACGAGTACTTCATCGGCGCCATCAACCGCGTGGGTCAGGAGCCGTACGGGGACAACGACTTCTACGGGTCGTCGTACTTCGTCGACCCCCGTGGCCAGATCATCGACGGTTCAGCCTCCGACACCGAGGAGGAATTGGTGATCCGGGACCTCGACCTGGACCTGGTCGAAGAGGTGCGGCAGCAATGGGCCTTCTACCGGGACCGGCGACCCGACGCTTACGGCGACCTGGTAGCACCATAAGGAGGAGGCAATGGCACGGACCGTTATCGAGGGTGGGACGGTCGTCACCGCGACCGAGCAGACCCAGGCCGACGTCCTGATCGAAGGGGAGCGGGTGGCCGCCATCGCCGCCGCGGGCAGTCACGACTGGGGTGCGGGGGCGGACAAGGTGATCGATGCCACCGGGAAGTACGTCATGCCCGGCGGCATCGATGTCCACACCCACATGGAGCTCCCGTTCGGAGGCACGTTTGCCGCCGACACCTTCGAGACCGGGACCCGGGCCGCCGCCTGGGGCGGCACCACCACCATCATCGACTTCGCGGTGCAGACCAAGGGCCAGAACCTGATGGACGGGTTCGAGGCGTGGATGGGCAAGGCCGACGGGACCTGTGCGATCGACTACGGGTTTCACCTCATCGTCGGAGACGTCACCGACCAGTCGCTGAAGGAGATGGACCTCGCCCTGGAAGAGGGAGTCACCTCATTCAAGATGTTCATGGCTTATCCCGGCGTCTTCTACTCCAACGACGGAGAGATCTTCCGGGCGATGCAGAAGGCGTCCGAGAACGGGTCGACCATCATGATGCATGCCGAGAACGGTATCGCCATCGACGTCCTGGTCGAGCAGGCACTGGCCCGGGGGGCTACCGATCCCCTCTATCACGGGCTGACCCGCCCCTCGATCCTCGAGGGTGAGGCCACGCACCGGGCGATCAAGCTGGCCGAGCTGGCCGGGTGCCCGGTCTACATCGTCCACATGTCGGCGGCCGAGGCCCTTCTCGAGTTGACCATGGCCCGTGACGACGGTCAGAACGCCTTCGGCGAGACCTGCCCCCAGTATCTGTTTCTCTCCCTGGACGACCTGGGCAACGGCTTCGAAGGCGCCAAGTACGTCTGCTCCCCGCCGCTGCGGGACCGCGCCGAGGAACACCAGGAGGCCCTGTGGCAGGGTCTGGCCACCAACGACCTCCAAGTGGTGTCCACCGACCATTGCCCCTTCTGTTGGGGCGATCACCCCCAGTTCGGCACCCAGAAACAGCTGGGCCGGGACTCGTTCGCCCAGATCCCCAACGGGCTTCCCGGTGTCGAGCACCGGATGGAGCTGATATATCACGGAGGCGTCCATGAGGGACGGCTCGGTCTCAGCCGCTTCGTAGAGGTGACCGCCACAACTCCGGCACGGATGTTCGGGCTCTACCCGCAGAAGGGAACGATCGCGGTCGGGTCCGACGCCGACATCGTCGTCTTCGACCCGGGGAAGAGTCATGTCATCTCGGCCGACACCCATCACATGTGGGTCGACTACTCGTGTTACGAGGGTCTGGAGATCACCGGGAAGGTGGTGACCGTGCTCAGCCGGGGACGGACCATCATCGAGGACGACGCCTATCACGGCTCGGCCGGCGACGGTCAGTATCTGCGGCGCGGAACCAACCAGTATCTGATCTAGGCCGACCCGTCGCTCCTAGAGCTTGTCCGCGGCGAGACGGGGCAGGCTCGGCAGGGAGACGGCGAGACGGGCGAAGGTGGCCAGGGTCATGTTGACCCCGGCGTGGACCGCCACCGGAACCCATATCGATCCGGTCTCGATGCGGAGCCAGACCAGGAAGGCGCCGGCGGCGGTAGTGGCCACCACGGTGACCCCGACGTGGAGGAAACGGGCGAATCTGTGCCGGTCGACTGCGTGCGCCTGATCGAGCCCGGGACCGATGTGCCACAGCCCGAACAACACGGCTCCCCCCCACAGGGCGATCGGCTCCGGGTAGAGGGCGATGAGGGCGGCATGTAGCACCCCTCGGAACACCGCCTCCTCGATGACGACGGTGATCAGCGGGATCCGGACCAGGATGTGGGCGGCGGCGGTCCTTCCCGACATCGCTCCCAGCCTGGGATCGGCTAGATGGCCACGAAGCTGGGGCCGGCTGAGCATCACCAAGCCGATCGAGGTCATCGCCACCATGGTCCCCGAGCCCCAGGCGGCGAGCAGCCCGCCATCGGGCCCGGACAGACCGACCGTGCCCGTACCGAACCAGAGAGCAGCGCCGACCACCAGGGTCGCCCCCACCGTGCTGGTGACCAGTGGCGCCCAGGTGGGGCGGAAGCGGAGAGGGAGGAGGAGGTAGACCAGTGTCTGGAACCCGACCACGTACATGACGAGAGGGAGGGTGGTGGCGGTCAGACGCATGGCTCTCTTTGCCGGCAGGCGGTCGGGATGGGCGGGCCCGATGAAGCGGGCACGCTGTACGTCACCGTATCGACCTGTCGGGGCTATGGGTAGGGGGCCGGCGTCTCGGGTCAGCCGAAAGTGTTGCACTCACCGGGCGAACCGGTGGTGAACCCGGTGTTGAGCCACTGGTAGCGCTGCTCGGAGCTCCCATGGGTCCATGACTCCGGGTTCACCTGTCCCGTGGTTTGACGCTGGATGGCATCGTCGCCGACCGCGGCCGCCGCGGTCAGCGCCTCTTCCAGATCACCCTCCTCGAGCAGGGCCGCCGAGCTTCCCTCGGATCGCAGGGTGGAGAGCCAGACACCGGCGTAACAGTCGGCTTGCAGCTCGAGGGCGACGCTGGCCTCGTTGCTCCCATCGGCCCTCACCCGTTCGGTCAGCCCGAGCTGGTGCTGGACGTGGTGGCCTACTTCGTGGGCCAGGATGTAGGCCTGGGCGGTGTCCCCGGCTGCGCCGAAGCGCCGCTGCAACTCGGCGAGGAAGTCGAGGTCCATGTACACCAGCTCGTCCGCCGGGCAGTAGTGAGGGCCGGACTGGGCCTGGGCGCCGCCGCACTCCGACTGGGTGGCCCCGCTGAACACGACCAGGTTGGTGGCCCGATAGTCCATATCCGACCGCTCGAACACCTCGACCCACATCGACTGGTTGTCCTGAAGCACCCTCTCCAGGAACTGGACCAGGTCGGCGTCGGGGTCGGTGGCCGGGTCGAGTGGCTCGCTCTGGGTTTGGACCTCCCCGGCCGGGGCCAGCACCTGGGTCAGATCGCCGAGATCGCCCCCGCCGAGGAGGGTGATGAGGATGAAGGCGATGATGGCGATGCCTCCGCCCCCGGCTCCGATCTTCCCGATGCTCGGCCCGGCGCCACGTCGGTCGATGACCTGGCCCGGGCCGGTGGGGTTCCGTCTCCACCTAACCATGGCCGACCCGTCGGCTTCGACATTGCATGGGAGGGACGATATACCGGTTCCGGTGTCATGCGAGGGGCGGGCCGGGAGGACGTGGGACGAGACCGGAAGACGCCCGATCTGGGGAGGTCCGGTAGATTCGTCGGTGACCAGCCAGATGAAGGACAGGGATGAGATCGATTGATCATTGGATCGACGGGAAGCCCACCGCCGGCTCGTCACATCGCAGCGGCCCGGTGTTCAACCCTGCCACCGGGGAACAGACCGGGGAGGTGGCTCTGGCCTCGGCCTCCGACGTCGACACCGCGGTGGTGACCGCGCGCCGGGCCTTCGAGTCGTGGCGCTTCTCCTCGCTCACTCAACGGCAGAACATCATGTTCGTCTTCAGGGAGCTGGTCTCCGACCGAAAGCTCGACTTCGCCAAGCTCCTCACCGCCGAGCATGGGAAGACCATCGACGATGCGATGGGGGAGGTGCAGCGAGGCCTGGAGGTGGTCGAGTTCGCCTGCAACATCGCCCATCTGCTCAAAGGTGACTTTTCGGAACAGGTCTCGACCGGGGTCGACACCTATACCATCCGCCAACCGCTGGGAGTCGTGGCCGGCATCACCCCGTTCAACTTCCCGGCCATGGTCCCGATGTGGATGTACCCCCTCGCCATCGCCTGCGGCAACACCTTCGTTCTCAAGCCGTCGGAGAAGGACCCCTCGGCCTCGTTGCTCGCCGCCGAGCTGTTGGCAGAGGCCGGGCTTCCCGACGGGGTGTTCAACGTGGTGCACGGGGACAAAGAGGCGGTGGACGCCCTGCTCACCCATCCTCTGGTAGCGGCGGTGTCCTTCGTGGGGTCGACTCCCATCGCCCGCTACATCTACGAGACCGGCACCCGTCACGGGAAACGTGTCCAGGCCCTGGGTGGGGCCAAGAACCACATGATCGTGCTCCCCGACGCCGACATGGACCTGGCCGCCGACGCCGCGGTCTCGGCCGGCTACGGGTCGGCAGGGGAGAGGTGCATGGCCATCTCGGCGGTGGTGGCCGTCGGCGACGCCGCCGACCCGCTCGTCGACGGGGTGCGGAACCGGATCGAGAAGCTCAAGGTCGGCCCCGGTGACGAGGCGGGGGTGGAGATGGGCCCGCTGGTGACCAGACAGCACCTGGACAAGGTCAAGTCCTACGTGGACGCCGGGGAGAAGGCGGGAGCCTTGCTCGTCTCCGACGGGCGAGGTCTCGTGGTCGAGGGTCACGAGAACGGGTTCTTCCTCGGTCCCACCCTCTTCGACAACGTGACCACCGACATGTCGATATACACCGACGAGATATTCGGCCCGGTCCTGTCCACGGTCCGCATGGACCGCTACGAAGAGGCGATCAGGCTGATCAACGAGAACCCGTACGGAAACGGGACAGCCGTGTTCACCAATGACGGCGGGGCCGCCCGTAAGTTCCAGGCCGAGGTCGAGGTGGGCATGGTCGGGATCAACGTGCCCATCCCGGTTCCGCTCTCCTTCTACAGCTTCGGTGGGTGGAAGGACTCGATCTTTGGAAGCCACGCCATCTACGGGCCCGAAGGCGTCCATTTCTATTCCCGGCAGAAGGTGGTCATCGCCCGCTGGTCCGACCCGATACACCGAGGAGTCGATCTCGGCTTCCCAACTCACGGGTGACACCCGCCACCCGCGACCGGGGAACTCGACCGGGGAGTGGTCGAGTTGTAGTGAGGTGACAAGAAGACCGATCCTCGTGCTGGGGATGGCGCTGGTGGTTCTGGTGACCGCCTGCGGCGAGACGTCGGAGCCGGACATGACGACTACCAGCACCACCGTCACCACCACCAGCACTACCGACACCACCACCAGCACCACCTCGACGACCATCCCGATCCCTGCGGACGTTGACTCGATCGCCGTGTTCCCCGACCAGGCCAGACTCCAGGACGGGACCTGGGCCGCAATCGTCTTCCGTCAGGCGCTCGAGTGCATCACAGAGCAGACCGACCTGCTGGCCGGAGTGCCGGTCCCATGTGAGACGCCGGTCTTGTTCCTGGGCGAGGACCGGGACACCCTGGTCGGGACCGATGTGCCGGTGTGGCTGATCAGATGGCCGGTGATCTCGTACGCCGGGAGCAACGGGCTGACCGCCATGGGCCAGATCCGCCAACTGCCCACCCTGATCGAGACCACCGCCGAGATCTATATCGAGGACGACGAGGCGATCAGCCTGAGCGGGTCCATCCTCGACATCGGCCCCTATGAGATCGAGACGGCCGACGGGGAGAGCAGGTTCGCCGTCCCCTTCGAAACCGGCCCCGAGGTTCCCCTCGCCGAGCTGACCGGCGAGTGGGAGACCGGGGGTCATCTGCTTCGGGTCGACGATGGTGGCTCCTACGAGCTGTTCGAGACCCGGGATGGCGGAGAGGAGGCGACCGGTGTGTTCGGATACTTCGCCCTCCAGGACGGCCTGCTCGTCGTCGTGACCAGTGCCGAGCCCGGCCCCTGCTCGGGCGACACCGGTGTCTATCTCGCCGAGAAGACCGGACCGGGGCTGCATCTTGCCGCGGTGGACGAGCCATGCGGATTCCGTGCCGAGGCCTTCGACGGCGTCTGGTCCCTATCGTCGGCGGGGTGAGGTCCAGGCTCGCGGCACTTGCCATGCTTCTCTCCTTGGTCGGCTGCGGGGGTGGGGCAACCACTGGCGATGACGGCCTTCGGCTCGGTGATCTCTCCGCCGTGTGGGCAAACGGAATCGTGACGTTGCGAATCAACGACGCCGGAGAGTTCCTGGTCCACCCGGCCGACGCGGCCGAGCAGGCATTGATGGGTGGTTTCGTGGCTCGTGACGACCGGCGGTTCATATTCGTCAGCCGGGTCGAGGGGGAGTGCCCCGGCGACGCCGGCGCCTACCGTGCCGAGATGAATGGGGACCAGCTCACCCTGACCATGGAGGAGGACTCCT
>DATHUL010000211.1:0-2404 GCA_035462285.1 Acidimicrobiia bacterium | reverse complement strand
CCGGAAGTCGAATCGACTCATCCTCTGCCCGACTCCGATGAGGAGAGGAGCTGAGTGACCGATCAGCCCTCCCTGACCAACCGTTCCGATCTAGGCTCCGTTGTAGAAGTGCTGGAGGATCTGGTGAGAGTTGTGACCGCTCTCGGCCAGTGCCTTGGCCCCGTGCTGGGGCATGCCGATCCCGTGCCCCCATCCGCCACCGTTGATCGTGACCTCGTTGTCCGCTCCGAGGACGGGAGTGGCCCCCGAGACCAGGAGCAGGGTGGTCAGGACGACCAGAGACACGCGTTTTCTCGATGTGGATCGCAGCATGGGCAGTCGGCTCACCTCCCGGCGTTGCCCTCCTTGATTCGGCATAGGTGCCCGCCCACTGAAGGGCGAGGTCATTCAAGCTCCTCCGCATGGCTAAGGGGCCGTTCCTGATCCGGACTAGCGATGCCGGGCGAGGAAGGGCAACATGCGGCGCTCGTGCCCAACGATCTCTCCACTTTGGCGCAACCCGAGCTCCTGCTGATGGCATGGGCCGGCGGGCTCACCCTGGCGGCGGGTCTCGTCTCCCTGGCCCGCGTGGTCGGACCCGGGTTCACCTGGATCACCGCCTCGGTGGGTGCCCTCATCGGTTTGGTCGGGATCTTCGCCGACGACCCGTGGTGGGCCCGTTTCGGTCTCATCCTGCTCGGTCTCGGCCTGCTCTGGGCCCGCAACCGTCAGCTCTCCGGGATCTTCCTGACCGGAGCCGGGATCGCACTGGTGATCCAGGCCTCCGGGGAGACAGGGTGGGTGCCGGCGGTCTCCGCCGCCCTGGCTCTGGGAGGCGTGACCGGGGAGATGGCGCTGGGCCACTGGTACCTTGTCGATCCGCGGCTCCCCCGGTGGACCCTCAAGACACTTGCCATCGCCGGGATCGTGGGTCTCGCCGCCGATGCCTTGGTGCTCGCCGTTCTCGGGCTCCCTCCCGGCGGTGCCACCATCGCCTACTGGGTGCTGATGGCAACCTCGGTGTTGCTCATGGGCGGAGTGTTCGGCTCACTCCGCTACCCGGCGTATGCGGGGGTGATGGCCGCCACCGGTTTGTCATACCTGGCCGTGCTAACCACTCTTGGCGGAGTGTTTCTGGGCCGCGTCCTGGTCGCAGGTCTGGGCACGTTCGGTTGACATAGGAGAGACGGTGGAGATCACGACAGCCGGAGTAGACGTCGACCTGACCGATGCCACCTTCGTGGTCGGAGTCCTCGCCGACAATCAACCCGCGCCCGGAGCCGAGGAGGCGTTGGCCGGTGCCGATCAGCGGATGCTCGATCTGGCCAAGTTCGAAGGCAAGAGCGGTCAGGTGCTCACCCTGCCCCACGACCGGGCCAAGTCGGTGGTGTTCGTCGGCCTCGGTGAGGAGGCGGCCTTCGAATCGATTCGCAGCGGCATGGGCAACGCAATCCGAATGGTGAAGACCGGGCGCGCCGTGACCAATCTCAACCAGATTCCGATCGAGGAGGCGGAGCGGGCCGTGGTTGAAGGAGCCGCGCTGGGCGCTTACCAGTTTCGGGGGTACAAGACCGAGGGCGAGGCCCTCCCGGTCGAGAGACTGGAGCTGATCGGCGCCGACGACGACGTCATCGGCCAGGTGCTGGTGACGACCGACGCCACCAATCTGGCGCGTGACTGGGTCAACACCCCTGCCCTGGACAAGGCGCCGGAGAGGCTGGCGGACCGGATCAGCGCCGAGGCCGAAGCGGCCGGGCTCGCGGTCGAGGTCTGGGACCAAGATCGAATCGTCGATGAGAAGCTGGGAGCTCTGCTCGGGGTGGCCGCCGGGTCGGATCGCCCGCCCCGTGTCGTGATCTTGGCGTACCGCCCCGAGGTCTCGACTACCCATCTCGGTCTGGTCGGCAAAGGGGTCACGTTCGACTCCGGCGGGCTCTCCCTGAAGACGGCAGCATTGATGGAGGAGATGAAGGACGACATGTCGGGAGCGGCCATAGTGTCGGCGGCGACCATTGCCATCGCCCGGCTCGGGCTCCCGGTCCGGGTCACCACGGTCGTCCCTCTGACTGACAACGCGGTCGGGGGCAGGGCGACCAGGCCCGGGGACATTCTCCGCCCGGTGGCCGGTCCGACCATCGAGGTTCTCAATACCGACGCCGAGGGGAGGTTGATCCTGGCCGACGGTCTCGGGTTGGTCCGACGTCACCAGCCCGACCTCATCATCGACGTCGCCACCTTGACCGGCGCCGCCCGGGTAGCCCTCGGTGACAAGATCGCCGCCGTCTTCGGGTCCGATGCCGAAGTGTCTGCCACCGTGCTCGACGCAGCCTCGCGTGCAGGGGAGCACTTTTGGGAGATGCCCTTGTTACAGGAGTACAAGAAGTCGATCGAATCGGACCTGGCCGACCTGAAGAACGTCTCGGGC
>DATHUL010000210.1:0-6079 GCA_035462285.1 Acidimicrobiia bacterium | reverse complement strand
CCGCCTGACGCCGCGGAGTCGGGTCGGGAGCAGCGGGTGTCCTACGAATACGAGCCCTCGCCCGAGGAGATCCTCGACCGTCTTCTTCCCCGCTATGTGGAGGCGACCATCTTCAACATCCTGCTCGAGGCGTCTGCGTCGGAGCACAGCGCCCGGCGCCGGGCGATGAAAGCGGCCACCGACAACGCCGAGGAGCTGATCCGGGTGCTCCGGGTCCAGGCCAACCGGGCCCGTCAAGCCGAGATCACCACCGCCATCGCCGAGATAGTGGGCGGGGCCGAGGCACTGGCCGAGGGAAGGAGTTAGCACTTGGTACCTGGCACTCGGTACTCGGACAATCACCAGAGGAGTTTGAAACATGGCTGAAGCACTGCCCGTGGGGCGGATCGTCAAGGTGGCCGGTCCGGTCATCGACGTCGAGTTCCCGCCGGAGGGTCTCCCCGAGATCCTCCACGCCATCACCGTCGAATTCAAGATCGGGGACGACGAGCGCTGGGTCATCGCCGAGGTCGCCCAGCATCTGGGCGGGAGCAAGGTGCGGGCCATCGCCCTCGCCCCCACCGACGGTCTGACCCGTGGCGCGGTGGTGCACAACACCGGCGGACCGATCACGGTCCCGGTCGGGGACCAGACCCTCGGTCACATCTTCAACGTGTGGGGAGACTCGCTCGACGCCCCCGACCAGGATTTCTCCGAGCCACGCTGGCCGATCCACCGCACCCCGCCCGCATTCGAGGACGTGGAGCCGCAGAAGACCGTGTTCGAGACCGGGATCAAGGTCCTCGACCTGATCAGCCCCTATCTCCAGGGCGGCAAGATCGGTCTCTTCGGCGGCGCCGGTGTCGGCAAGACTGTGCTCATCCAGGAGATGATCAACCGGGTCGCCACCCAGCACGGCGGAGTCTCGGTCTTCGCCGGGGTGGGTGAGAGAACCCGTGAGGGCAACGACCTCTACCTGGAGATGAAGGAGACCGGGGTCATCGACAAGGCCGCCCTGGTCTTCGGCCAGATGGACGAGCCGCCCGGCGTCCGTCTCCGGGTCGCTCTCTCCGCCCTGACCATGGCCGAGTACTTCCGGGACGTGCAGCGTCAGGACGTGCTGTTGTTCATCGACAACATCTTCCGTTTCACCCAGGCCGGTTCCGAGGTGTCCACCCTGCTCGGGCGGATGCCCTCGGAGGTGGGCTACCAGCCCAACCTGGCCGACGAGATGGGTTTCCTCCAGGAGCGGATCACATCGCTGAAAGGCCGGTCGATCACCTCGCTGCAGGCAATCTACGTCCCGGCCGACGACATCACCGACCCGGCCCCGCACACCGCCTTCGCCCATCTCGATGCCACCACCGTCCTCTCCCGACCTCTCACCGCCCTGGGCATCTACCCGGCGGTCGACCCGCTCGACTCGACCAGCCGCGCCCTCGACCCCCAGATCGTGGGGGAGGAGCACTACTCGGTGGCGATCGAGGTACAGCGGGTCCTGCAGCGGTACAAGGACCTACAGGACATCATCGCCATCCTCGGCATCGACGAGCTCTCCGAGGAGGACAAGCTGATAGTGGGCCGGGCCCGGCGTATCCAGCGCTTCTTCGCCCAGCCCATGTTCGTGGCCGAGCAGTTCACCGGCCAGCCCGGGATCTACACCCCGCTGGAGGAGACCATCGCCGCCTTCAAGGCGGTGCTGGACGGGGAGATGGACCAGTACCCGGAGCAGGCGTTCTACATGGTCGGAGGGCGTGAGGACGTGGAGCGGCGAGCTGCCGAGCTGACCAAGGACACCGCGGCCTGAGCCGCCACTGAGCCATGGCCGCCACCTTCCAGGTCGACGTCGTCTCCCCCGAGGCCACCGTTTGGAGCGGCGAGGCCACCTTCGTGCTGGCCAAGACCCCGGACGGCGAGCTGGGGATCATGGCCAACCACGAGCCGCTGATGGGGGCGTTGGTCACCGGAGTGGTCGTGGTCGAGGCCGAGGACGGGACCCGGACCAGCATCGGGGTCCACGGCGGTTTCATCCAGGTCCTCGACAATCAGGTCACCCTGATCACCGACCGCGCCCAGATCGCCAGCGGGGGCAAGGAAGAGGCGATTCAGGTGGCCGAGGAGCTGGCCTCGCTCGAGGACGAGGCGGCGTCAAGCCCGTAGGCCCCCGACGAACTCCTCGACGGTCTGGGTGAACCCGCCGCCGATGGCCGAGGCGATGACCGGGAAGAAGAGTGATCCCAGGATCCCGATGCCCTCGACCTCGAGGCTCACGTCGACCCGTGTCACTTCACCCTCGGGAGCCAACCCGACCGATATCCGCCCTTGGATCTCGGAGGTGCTGATGTGCCAGCCGATCATCCTCCCCACCTCCCGCCCGGCCGGTGTGGCGGTGCCGTTGTACCTCCGCCCTCCCACCGCGCTCTCGAAAGAGAAGCCGAGCAGGCTTCCCGATTCGTCGATCACCGGGTCCACCACCTTGTCCACGCCCGGGATCGCCTCCCAGGTGGTGGGCATCTCCAGCGCCTGCCACACCTCGTCGATGGGGGCAGGCGTGGTCGCGCTGTGTTGGTATCTCTGGTCGGGCACGGCGGCAAGTTACCGGCTCGCCGGGCATGCTGTTGCGCCTCGCCGAGGCGGTAGGGTGCGGTCGTTGTCGACATGGCGTTACCGGGAGTGACAGATGGCAGAGATCGCGTCGCTCGGTGACGTCATCGGCGACCTCGTTCCCGATGGCTCCATCGTGGCCATGGAGGGATTCACCCATCTGATCCCGTTCGCCGCCGGGCACGAGATGATCCGGCAGCGCAAGAAGGACCTGACTCTGGCCCGGATGACCCCCGACGTGATCTACGACCAGATGATCGGGATGGGATGTGCCAGGAAGCTCATCTTCTCTTGGGGCGGCAACCCGGGGGTGGGGTCGCTGCACCGGTTCCGGGATGCGGTCGAGAACGGGTACCCGCATCCGCTCGAGATCGAGGAGCACAGCCACGCCGGCATGGCGAGCCGTTACGCCGCAGGCGCCTCCGGGCTTCCCTTCGGGGTGCTCCGGGGCTACGCCGGGACCGATCTGGTCGAGCACACCAGGGTGGCGGCGATCAGCTGCCCCTTCACCGGCGAGGCCCTGGTCGCCGTCCCCTCGCTCAGCCCAGACGTGACGGTCATCCATGCCCAGCAGGCCGACCGTCGCGGCAACGTCGGGTTGTGGGGGATCACCGGAGTGCAGCGGGAGGCGGTCCTGGCTGCGACCGCCTCGATCGTGACCGTCGAGGAGGTGGTGGACGAGCTCACCGCCCAGGGGCCCAACCACGTCGTCCTGCCCTCGTGGACCGTGACCGCGGTGGCGCCGGTGCCCGGTGGCTCGCACCCCTCCTACTCGATGGGGTTCTCCACTCGGGACAACGCCTTCTACACGAGATGGGATCGGATCTCACGGGACCGTGAGGTCTTCGCCCGGTGGATGACCGAATTCGTGATGGAGACCCCGGATCATGCCTCCTACCTCGCCCGGATCGGCGACGAAGATGGCTGAGCCCCCGACGAGTGCGGGCAGCTACAGCTCCGACGAGATGATGACGGTCACCGCGGCCAGATGTCTCCAGGACGGCCAGGTGTGCTTCGTCGGGATCGGGCTGCCCTCGGAGGCGGCCAACCTGGCCCGGCTCTCCCATGCCCCCGACGTGGTGCTCGTCTACGAGTCGGGGACGATCGGCACCCGCCCCGAGGTCCTTCCGTTGTCGATCGGCGACGGCGAGCTGGCGGAGACCGCAGACCTGGTAGTCGGCGTCCCCGAGATCTTCGCCTACTGGCTACAGGCGGGGCGGATCGACGTCGGCTTCCTCTCCGCGGCCCAAATCGATCGGTTCGGCAATCTGAACAGCACTGTGATCGGGCCCTACGACCAGCCCGATGTCCGGCTACCCGGCGGCGGTGGGGCTCCCGAGATCGCGGCCAATGCGGGCGAGGTGATCGTGATGCTCCGTCAGACGCCCCGATCCTTCGTCGCCGAGATCGACTTCGTCACCTCGATCGGCTTTGGCCGTGACGGACGGGGGCGGGCCGGAGCACGGGGGGCCGGGCCCACGGTGGTCATCACCGACATGGGAGTGCTCAAACCCGATCAGGTCAGCCGCGAGCTGACCTTGGTCGCGGTCCATCCCGGGGTCGAGGTCGACGCGGTTCGCCGTGCGACCGGTTGGGAGCTGCGCATCGCCGATGTCGTCGAGGTGGGCGACGCCCCCACGCGCGAAGAGTTGGGTGTGCTCCGTGATCTCAAGGAGCGGACCCGGCTTGCCCACTCCGGGTGACGGGCTCAGACGGCCTGCTCCCGTAGGAAACCGCCCACCTCGGAGTTCCACGTCTCGGACTGCTCCAGATTGGAGAAGTGAGCGGCCCCGGCCAGGATCCGCAGTCTGCTTCCGGGGATGTGCTGGTGGAGCCAGATCGCTTCAGCGGGTGGCGTCGATATGTCCTCGTCTCCCCCCATCACCAGCGTCGGGCAGCGGATCGCCCCGACCGACCCGCGCAGGTCGGCATCCCGCAGAGCGGCACAACAGGCGACGTAACCGGCCGGGTCGGTGGCGACGAGGGTGCGGGCGGCTTGTTCCACCACGGTCGGGGACGTAGCGGCAAACCGCGGGGTGAAGAACCGGGCGATAGCCATCTCGCGGATGCTCTCCATGCCACCGGTCTCCACCGCATCGATCCTCGCCGCCCACAGCTGCTCGCTTCCGATCCGGGCCGCGCTGTTGGAGACGACCAGGCCATGAACCCGCTCCGGGAAGTTGGCCGCCACCCAGAGCGCGGCCAGACCACCGAGCGACAGACCGCACAGGTCGATCTCCTCCGCCCCCGCCGCCGTCGCCACGTCGAGCAGGTCGAGCCCCAGGTCGGCCAGGGCGAAAGGGCCAGGGCCTGCCATCGACTGACCGTGTCCGGGGAGGTCGAGCAGGATCACCGGTCGCTCCGCCGATAGGGCGGGCATCTGTGGCGCCCAGATCCCGCGGTCTGCTCCCAGGGCGTGGACCATGAGCAGGGGTCGGCCCGGGCCGCCACCATGCTCTGACCAGTCCAGCCTCCCGGTCCTGCACTCCAGGGCGGTCATTGCTACCCGATCATCTCCTCGAAGTCGGCGACGACCCGGTCGATCAGCCGTGGGTCGAGGACCGGTGCCGCCCCGGCCCGTGAGGTCATCTGCACCGAGTCGACTTGTAGAGACCGGAGGCAGGTGGTCATCGCCTCGACCGAGGCCGCCGTCGTCTCGAACACCAGGGGGAGGGCGAGCCACTCGACATGCCAGCCGCCGACTCCACGGTCGAGCTCCGGGGATCGTGCTGCGACGATCATGCTCGCCGCCCCGGTGCACGCCTCGGCTGCCGCCACCGCCCGGATGGCGTCGATCGGGTTCTGTTTCCCGGTCATGCTCGAGGAAGCTCCGGGCCGGGCCCGGACCTCGGCGATATCGCCGGAGGCGAGCAGGGCGACATCGGCGCCGATCCTGGCCATGGTGCCGGCGCAACGCTGCAGACTGGCCACCAGGGCGGCGACCCGTGAGCGGTCGCTGTGCCAGGCTATGCCCGGCGAGCCGAGCCCGAGATGCGAGGCCAGGGCCTCCATCACCTCGATGCCGCGCTCGCCGTAGGGGGCGAGGTCGCCCACGGGCCCCCCCAGCTGGACCACCAGCTCGGCGCGTGACTCCCTCAGCTCTCCCAGATGGCGAAGGACAGGATCGAGCCAGGTCGCGGTCCTGAATCCGAACGTGGAAACCCGGGCATGCTGGAGAAAGGTGCGACCCATCTGGGGCTGGTCTCGATGCTCGATGGTCAGTCTGGCCAGGAGGCGGGCCAGTGCGACCAGCGCGGCGTCGAGGATGCCCAGTGCCTGGTCGACCTGGATCATGGCGGCCGTGTCGACCACATCCTGGGTGGTCGCACCGTGATGGAGCCACCGGGCGTCGTCCTCGGAGACCCTGGCCCGGATCTCGGCGAGGAGAGGGATGAGCGGCGTCCCTTCGCTCCAAGCACCGGCCAGGACCGCCTCCGGATCGGTGACCGGAGCCGAGCAGGCGTCGGCCACCCTCTGCGCCGATTCCGCCGGGGCG
>DATHUL010000209.1:0-2179 GCA_035462285.1 Acidimicrobiia bacterium | reverse complement strand
ACGGAAGTGGAGACGAGCGATGGCCGAGGATGGTTCACTGGTGGCCCTGACCGATCCAACGCGGTGAACGATCCGGCCCTCCGAGTCGTCTCTTCAGTTGTCCGTGGACAACAGGAGAGATGATCGAAACGATGAAGCGGGAGTCGGGGGGCTCGAACTGGAGGAGCTTGGCCGGTGTACGAGCCCAACCCCGATGTGATACTCGCCGCCGGGGCTGGCGACGCGGCCGCGTTCGAGGAGTTGGTTCGGGCCTACCAGGTCCACGTCTGGCGCTTCCTGCGTCATCTCCTCGGCGACCCGGCCCTGGCCGAGGACGTCACCCAGGAGACCTTCGTCCGGGTCTATCGCAAGCTGGGCAGCTTCCGCTTCCGCTCCAAGTTCTCCACCTGGGTCTTCCAGGTGGCACGCAATGCAGGCATCGACGCCCTTCGCTCCCGACAGCGGCGAGCCCGGCTGGCCTCGGCCCTCGAGTCGCAGGTGCGGAGCACCCTGCACGGGGCGGAGCTCGGCGTCGAAGTCGAAGCGGCCCTGCAGAGCCTGGCGCCGAGGCTACGCGAGGCGTTCGTTCTGATCGAAGCCCTCGGCCTCACCTACCGGGAGGCGGGCGAGGCGCTGGGAATACCCGAGGGCACGGTCAAGAGTCGGGTGTTCCACGCCCGCGAGCGGCTGGTGACCTGGATGGCCGCCGGGGAGATGGCAGATGATGCGTGAACGTCTCCGTTCCGCCCTGTCTCGCTACTTCGATGGGGAGTCGACCGCAGAAGAAGCTCGCCGAGTGGAGGACCTCCTCTCCTCATCTGAGGAGGCGCGCTCATACCTTGCCCAGTTGGAGCGGCTGCGAAGCCACCTCCGCCCCGAGCTCCCCGAGTCGGATCCCGATGTCACCGGGAAAGTGATGGCAGCCATCTCGCAGGGTGAGCGGGATCCGCGCGCTCGCAGGCTCAGACTCACGGCCGCCTTCGCTGCCGGGGCACTTGCCGGGGCGGTGTTCATCGGTCTCACCGTCCGCCGACCCAATCCGGTGGCAGTCGCCGACATTCCCGGTCGGGTACTCGCCGCGCAAAACCAGGTCAACTCGCTGACGGCCCGCCTCTACGTCGTCGAGACCGGCTGGCATCCGGATGTGAACCGACGGGTGTTCGACGGAGAAATCGAGTACCTCGCCCCCGAGACGTTGCGTGTGGAGCTCGACGACGAGACGGTCTATCCGTCCCCGGCGTGGATACCGAACGACTCGTCTTACGTGGTCGACGAGGACGTCACCTGGAGCGTGTCCGTGGCTGCATGTCCGGTCGAGGCACTTCCCGAGTGCACACCGAGCGAGCCACGGGTGCAGGTCCGAGCTGATCGGGAGCCTTTCCCCGATGCTGTCCCCGCCCCCCTCGACCTGGTGGTCCCGATCGCCGGATTCAGCCGCGCTGGCGAACCGCCCTCCCTGGGCGCCGACGTCATCGACGGCCGCGAGGTAGTGGGCGTCGAGGTGAGCGTGGCCCAGGCGTCAGCCCTACTCGAAGGCTTGACCTCGCTCGGCAACTGGCGTCAGCTGCACCCGACCGATCGGGTCGAGCTGTGGCTCGACAGGAGCGCTCTCGTCCCGATGGCCCTCTCCGTCTATCCGGCCGACACGCCCGACCGCCTGTTGTGGGCTATACGCCAGGGGTACGACGACCACTCAGGCGAGCCGATCCTGCAAGTGACCTGGAGCGAGGTAAGCATCAATGGCACGGGCGCACCCAGCATGCCGCCTCCCCCGGACGTCCTTCCTTTGAGCCACAGATTCGTTGACGGTCCGGTCTCGTTCGAGCAGATCCTCGCCCCGAGCCACGTGCCGGAGGGAATGACCCTGTACCGGACGGGCACCGTCGACCCGTCCTCCGGGTCGCCGGTCTCGGTGGTCAGCTGGACCGACGGACGGGCATGGCTCAAGATTCGATGGACCGATCGGTGGGAGGGAGACCGGCTGTTCGGAGATCTCGGTGAGCTGGTCCGCCAGGCCGCGGTCGCGTCTGGCGTCGTCTATCTCGACGAGCGGGGTGACCGCATCGGGATCCATGGCGAAGACCTCGACGCCGTGCTGGCCGGGAGCCTGACCACCGACGCCATGCTGGAAGTCGCCGCCAACCTCGGCTTCGAGGGTCTGCCTATCCCGAACAGCTGGGATGAAGCCGCCACCACCACC
>DATHUL010000208.1:0-2705 GCA_035462285.1 Acidimicrobiia bacterium | reverse complement strand
CGCGATCACGGTGCTCCTGCTCTTCCTCATCCGGCGCCCGTTCCCCCAAGTCGCCGGCGAGCTCGAGGTGGCCGGACTGGACGCCCGGGTCGACATCGTCCGCGACGTCGACGGGGTCCCGCACATCTACGCCGAGACGGAGCACGACCTCTTCTTCGCCCAGGGTTACGTCCATGCCCAGGACCGGTTCTGGCAGATGGACTTCTGGCGTCACATCGGGGCGGGACGGCTCTCGGAGATGTTCGGCGGCAGTCAGGTCGAGACCGACATGTTCCTCCGCTCCCTCGACTTCACCGGTCTGGCCCAGGAGGAGCTGGAGGACTTGCCAGGAGAGCACAAGGCAGTCCTGGAGTCGTACGCCGACGGGGTCAACGCCTACATTGCCGGTCGCAGTCCATCGCGTATCAGCCTGGAGTACTCCATCCTCCCGCTGCAGGCGTCCGGATACGAGATCGAGCCGTGGGCCCCGGTCCACACCCTCACCTGGGGGAAGGTGATGTCCTGGGACCTGAGCTGGAACATGCTCCAGGAGATCGACCGTGCCAACCTCAGCATCGATCTCCCCGCAGAGCGCGTGGCCCAGCTCTACCCGGCCTATCCGGAGGGACACCCGGTGATCGTGCCCTCGGACCAGCGTGTCGCCGGGAGCGCGTCTGTCGACCCACTCGACCCGGGGGCCCTCTCCGCCCTCGGCGATGCCGGGGGCAGGGCCCGTGCCGTTCGGGAGGTCACCGGAGGTGGGTTCGCCGGGATCGGCTCGAACAACTGGGTCGTGGGCGGCACCCGCACCGAGACCGGGCTTCCCATCCTGGCCAACGACCCGCATCTGGCGATCCAGATGCCCTCGATCTGGTACCAGAACGGTCTTCATTGCACCCGGGAATGCAGCTACCAACTGGCCGGCTTCTCCTTCGCCGGAACCCCCGGAGTGATCATCGGGCACAACGACCACATCGCCTGGGGGGTCACCAACGAAGCGGTCGACACCCAGGACCTGTTCATCGAGAAGGTGAACCCCGCCAATCCGACCCAGTACGAGTTCCAGGGGGAGTGGGTAGAGATGGAGGTGCGTCCCGAGACGATCGTGGTGGCGGGCGGCGAGAACGTGAACTTCCAGGTGATGGTCACCCGCCATGGCCCGGTGATCTCGGACACCTACTTCGAGGAGCCCCCGTTCCAGGGGTCGGCGCTGGAGCTGCCCGCCGGGTATGCGGTCTCCCTCTCATGGCAGACCCTCGAGCCGTCGACTCTGGTGGAGGCGATCCTCGGCATCAACCAGGCCACCGGATACGAGGAGTTCCGGTCCGCCCTGGCCAAATGGGACATCGCCGGGCAGAACGTGGTCTACGCCGACGTCGAGGGCAACATCGCCTACCAGTCGACCGGGGAGATCCCGATCCGGGCCAGCGGCGACGGGAGCCGGCCGGTGCCAGGGTGGACCGGAGAGCACGAATGGATCGGGACGGTGCCTTTCGAAGACTTGCCCCGGTTGCTCAACCCTCCCCGCGATTACATCGTCACCGCCAACAACCCGGTGGTCGCCCCCGGGAGCGATCCGTTCTACTCGGTCGACTCTGACCATGGCTACCGGGCAGCGCGCATCGAGGAGATGATCGAGACGGGCCCGGCCCGGTTCTCGGTCGCCACGGCTCAGGCGATGCAGATGGACAACCGGGACGGGGGGGCGCCGAGCCTGGTCCCGCATCTGCTCGCTCTGAGCGCCGAGACAGAGGCGGTGACCGCGATGCAGGAGGTGCTGGCTTCGTGGTCCGATGGGTCTGACGCCTTCCAGACCGGTCCTGGCTCTCCCGGCGCCGCCGCATATCAGGTGTTGTGGGCCCATCTCCTCCGTCTCGTCTTCCATGACGACCTGCCCGAGGACTCCTGGCCGGAAGGGGGCAGCCGCTGGTTCGAGATCGTCGCCGCACTGCTGGACATGCCCAACGATCCCTTCTGGGACGACACCGGCACCGATGTCGTCGAGGACCGCGACATCATCCTGGGGCAGGCGATGGCGGCCGCCCACCATGAGCTGACCGCGATGCTCGGAACGGACACCTCTGCCTGGCGATGGGGCGAGGTCCACGTCGGAAGCTTCGAGAACCAGAGCTTCGGCCAGTCGGGGATCGGCCCCCTCGAGTGGCTGTTCAACCGGACCGCTCCGAGACGTCTCGGGGGGAGCGCCGACATCGTGAACGCGGTCGGGTTCTATCCGCCCGATGGGTACCGGGTCGACTGGATCCCCTCGATGCGGATGGTGGTCGATCTGGCCCATCCGGGCTCATCGACCTGGATCAACTCGACGGGCCAGTCGGGACACGCCTTCCATGCCCACTACGACGACATGATCGGGCCGTGGGCCGATGGCGAGCAACGCCCGATGCGATGGACCCGTGATCAGGTCGAGGAGAGGGCGGAGGGCACCCTCACCCTGAGCCCGCCCTAATCCGCCGTCGTCGCCTCCACCAACGTGTCGTAGAACGCCACGGCCCCGCCCCAGTCACTGGCGGTGTCGTTGGTGAGGACGTTGGCGTTGGCCTCCTCGCCCCACCATCCCCAGGGGATGGCGGCAAGACCAGGGCGAAGCCGGTCGCTGATTCTCGCCGGGAGCGTCAGCTCGCCCCGGTCGTTGAAAACGCGGACACTCACGCCCTCGACGATGCCCCGGGCCTCGGCATCGACCGGGTCGATCTCGAAGTAGGGGC
>DATHUL010000207.1:0-3772 GCA_035462285.1 Acidimicrobiia bacterium | reverse complement strand
CAGCGCAGCACCCGCTATCCGGGAGGTGTTGCCCTCCGCTTTGCCCGGGTCAAGCGATTTCGCGACGACAAGGGACCCGAGGACGCCGACAGCATCGAGACCGTGCGCAGCTTCATGAGCTGATCGGGCTCATGGCTCGATGACCACCTCGGGCCTTCCCCGGACTATCTCCAGCCCGTCGGCTCGCTCCTCGAGCCAGTCGTGCATCCCGTCCAGCATCTCGTCGGTGTGGGACGGGTCGTGGTGAAAGGTGACCAGGGTCTTGACCCCGGTGAGCCTGGCGAATCCGAGCAGATGGGAGTACGAGCTGTGCCCCCACCCGACCCGCTCCCGGTACTCGTCGTCGGTGTACTGGGAGTCGTGGAGCAGTAGGTCGGCTCCCACGGCCAGGTCGTAGCCGGAGGTCCACTCCTCGGGGCCGGGAAAGTCGGAGGAGCAGAGGGCCGGCTCGTGGTCGGGAAGATAGGTGACCACCGAGCCCGAGTCCTCCAGCCGGTAGCCCAGGGTGGGGCCGGGATGGCAAACCAGGTCGGCGATGACCCGAATCGAGTCGAGCTCGAAGACACCGGGAGGCACGTCGTGAAAGGTGACACTGGGCAGGTCTCTGACCCTGACCGGGAACAGAGGGGGCGACAGATAGCGACTCAGTCGCTCCTGGACCGTCTTGGTGGTCGAGATCGGTCCCCAGATGTGGACGTCGACCTCGGGGTCGAGAAGCGGAGCCAAGAAGGGGAGCCCGAGGATGTGGTCCATGTGGAGATGGGTGAGGAGCACGTCGACACGATCGAGACCGCGGGCGTCCTCACCCAGGCTCCGGATCCCGGAGCCGGCGTCGAGAAAGAGCAGTCGGCCGCTGCTGGAGGTGACCTCGACCGCCGAGGTGTCGCCTCCGTATCGGGCCGTCTTCGTCCCCGGGCTGGCGATGGAACCGCGCGTACCGCACAGCTTGACCCTCAGCCTTCCACCTCCCAGAACATGGCCAGGACACCGAGAAAGCGCTTGCCCTGGCCCTCGATCGGGATGGCGGTCACCTCGACATCCCGCCACTCCCCGTCCTTGGCCTGGAAACGGAGGACTCGGTGCCCGGCCACCTGCCGGGTCAGTGCGGCGACCACCGGGAACTCGGCCTCGGGTAGGAGCTCGCCATCGATGTCCGTGACCTGCCACATACCGACCAGCTGCTCGGCACGGATCGGCCCGACGTCGTCGAATTGCACTCCGAGCAGGGCCTCGGCCGGCTCGTTGTAGAAGATCAGGTCGCCTGCGTCGTCCATCATCCACATCGGGATGGTCAGGTAGCTTGCCAGCTGCCGCAGGATGATCATCTCCAAGGGCTGTTGCATACCGGGAAGGTACTCTCAACAAAAAGACGGGACTTGCCGATGACAACAGGTAATGCCCAAAACGCATCCAGAACCCCTGGCATCGGCTCAGGCAGAGGCTGAACCGGGGGCCGAACCCGGCCTCGCCCGGCGCGGCCATCTCCCAGACCATCTGGATGCCGGGCTGGTAGACGCGATGCGGGGCTGGTCCAGTTTCGAGAACCTGTTCCGGATCTCGCCGATTCCGATCATGGAGCAGGATTACTCGGCCATGGTCGAGTGGATGGATCGTCTTCGAGCCCGGGGCGTCTCCGATATCAGGCAGTACCTCGGCGATGGCATCGAGGCGATACGGGCGATAGTGCCGCTGATCAGGATCGTGGCGGCCAACCCTGCTGCGGTGGAGGCGGTGGGGCTGCCTCTCGAGGAGTTGATCGGGCCGGTGGACCCGATGATCGTGAACGAGGGGGCGGAGGAGGGATGGCGGACCCAACTCGAGGCGGTGTGGAACAGAGAGCCCGAGGCGCACGCCTCCTTCACCGCAGCCACCTACGACGGCCGCGCCTACGACGCCGAGTCGATCCTGGCCGCCCCGATCATCGACGGGGAACCCGACTTCTCCCGGGCGATGTTCACCGTGATCGACGTGACGGGGCACCGCAACGAGGAGCGTCGCATGAGCGACATGGTCCGGGCCAAGAACCAGTTCCTCGCCTCGGTGAGCCACGAGATCAGGACTCCGCTCACCGCGATACTCGGTTTCGCCCGCATCCTCGACGACGACCCCAGTTTGGACGAGGAGGACCGCCGACTGATGGTGGCATCGATCGTGCAGCACTCTCAGGAGGTGGCCGACCTGGTCGAGGACCTGCTGGTAGCCGCTCGCGCCGACATGGGCCAGATAGAGGTGGCCAACACCACTTTCGACGTGGTAGCCCAGGTGCGCTCCACCTTGACCGCCGGAGGCTCCTTCACCACCGACGTGACCGTCGAGGCAGGCCCGGATCCGGTTCGAGCCGTGGGCGACCCGGCCCGGGTGCGTCAGATCGTGCGCAACCTCCTCACCAACGCCGAGCGCTACGGGGGGTCGGCGGTGACGATCCACATCGCCAAGATCGACGGCCGGGTTCTCGTCGCCGTTGCCGATGACGGGCCCGGGCTCCCCCGACACGAGTGGGACCAGATCTTCCAGCCTTACCATCGTGGTCACCAGACTCCGGGGCAACCGGGGTCGGTCGGGATCGGCCTGGCCATCTCACGTCAGCTCGCCGAGCTGATGGGAGGCACACTGACCTACACGGGGGAGCAGAGGAGAAGTGTGTTCCTCCTCGCTCTCCGCGCCGGGAAGGACTGAGCATCCGCCGTCGCGGCCCGATTGGCTTCGGCGCCAGTTAGGGTGGTCGTTGGGTCACGGGAGGGCGATCCGACAATCTGTCCGAGGTCAACCATGTTTCGACGTCTCTCTGCGCTGCTGCTCGTCGCCTTCCTGGTCGCCGCCTGTGAACAGGAAGTGGTGGAGACCACCACCACCTCCACCGTGCCGACCACCACGACCACCACCACGGTCGGGACCACCACTACCACCATCCCGCCGGTCAGTATCGAGAATGCCCCACCCGAGTTGGTGACCGTGATCGAGGCCTTCTACGACTATGCCAGCGGAGCCGGCTCCGAGCCGCCACCCGCCCCCGAACAGGTGCTGGCCGGGATCATCCCGACCCCGACCGGGACGCCTCGTGCAGGTGTGGCGTCCGTCGGCATCTTCAAGGGCCAGGGTGTGGCCACTGTCGAGATGGAAGGCGACCTGTTCCTGGCGGTCCACGAGGAGCCCGGCTGGAGGATCGTCGGGGGCAATTGGCCCAACCTCTCCCTGCCCGCCTACTACGGCCCGACTCCGCGTCTGGTCGCCGTGGTCGGCTCCGACGCCCGGCCCTGGGAGGACGTGGTGACCAGCCGGGCCGACAGCATCCACATCATCGGCCTGGATGGGGCCGGAGGCGGCGGCATCGTCGGTGTGCCCCGTGACTCCTTCGTGCCCGTCGCCGGCGGCGGATCTCGAAAGATCAATGCCTCACTGGCCAACCACGGCACCGAGGGCATGATGCAGACGTTCCGTGACCTCACCGGTCTTCCCCTCGAGGGGTATGTGCTGACCGGCTTCCTCGGGTTCCAGGAGCTGTTGGGGAATGTCCTGGGGGGCATCGACCTGGTCGTGCCCTACGCCATCCGCGATGCAGCCTCCGGAGCAGATTTCGAGCCGGGGGCGCAGTACGTCAACGGCCCTGAGGCCCTCGCCTTCGCCCGGGCTCGAAAGGTCTTTGCCAATGGGGACTTCACCCGCTCGGCGAATCAGGGGCTGATCCTGATCGATGCGGCCAAGAACCTGCGGATCAAGGGGTACGGTGCGATTCCGCGACTCATGGAGTTGGGCGTGCCGTGGTTGCTGACCG
>DATHUL010000206.1:0-6349 GCA_035462285.1 Acidimicrobiia bacterium | reverse complement strand
CGGGACTACGACCTGGCCCGGCAGGCGGCCCAGGAGGAGCTGGCCCGGGAGCACGCTGCGGTGGCCCTCCATGAGGAAAGGGCGGTGTTGGCCGACCGTCTCCACGACTCGGTGTTGCAGACCCTGCACGCCATCCGCATGGGCGCCGACGATCCCGGTCAATCGCGGTATCTGGCCCGTCGACAGGAACGGGAGCTGCGCAGGAACATCGAGGAGTGGCGTTCCGAGTTCAGGGACAGTTTCAGGGCGAGTCTGCTCGCGGTAAGAGACGAGGTGGAGGACACTCACCGAGTGGAGATAGAGGCTGTGATCCGGGACGACGCACAGATCAATCCGAGTCTCACCGCCGCGGTCGAGGCGGCGCGCGAGGCGATGGCCAACGCTGCCAAGCACTCGGGATCGCGCAACATCTCGCTTTATTCCGAGTTCGCCAACGGCGAGGCCCATATCCATGTGAGGGACAGCGGCTCCGGCTTCGCCAACGACGCCCAGAAGAACCGGGTCCGGGAACGACTGGCTCGCCGGCTGGAGAGCGTGGGTGGCCTGATCGAGATCGACACCGCTCCCGAATCGGGGACCGAGATCAAGATCACGGTCGAGAAGTGACCGATCGCCTCCGTCTCATCATCGTCGACGACCACGACGTGGTCAGGGCCGGGATGAGGGCGATCCTCGAGCCTTCGTTCGACATCGTCGGCGAGGCGGACAACGTGGACAGCGCCATCGAGCTGATCAAGGAAAGGCTGCCCGACCTGGTGGTCCTCGACGTCAAGCTCCCCGGTGGCGGAGGAGCGGCGGTGATCCCGGCCGTCCGCCATGACTTCCCCGACATCAGGTTCATGGCCCTGACCGTGTCCACATCCAAGGAGGACGTGGCCCGTCTCCTCGACGCCGGTGTCGACGGCTACATCACCAAGACCACTCTCGGCGCCGACCTTCCCGACCTGGTCCGTCAGACATACGTCGGCGCCCGGCCCGTCTCTCCCGATGTGGCCGCCTATCTGCTCGACATCGACGAGGGCATCAGCGGGGAGACACCGATATCCCGGCTGACGCCGCGAGAGCGGGAGGTGGTCAACCTCATCGCCCGCGGGTACACCTACCGGGCCAGCGCCGAGCGGCTCGGGATCACGGTCAAGACCCTGGAGAACCACATGGCCCACATCTTCGACAAGCTCAGCGTGGCCAGCCGTCACGAGCTGACCGCCCTCGCTTACGAGGAGGGATACGTCCGTCCCGACGACGAGCGCTGACCGTGGGGGATTTCCCCTATTCCCGGCAGCCCGGAAGAGGTGTATTCATTGGCCAGGGTGGGATTGGAGGACCCTTCCTCCCTGAGCCACATCCCGGAGGGGAGAAGGAGCAATCCAGGCTTCTCGGAAGCCGGCAAGCCCCCGTCGCGAGACGGGGGCTTGTCATATGAACCCCTCGCCGATCAGAACCGGAGGGCTGCTGCCGCCCAATGGAACCCGGCGCCGAAAGCGGTCAAGACCACCAGGTCGCCCTCGCTGATCCTCCCGGTCTCCACTCCCTCCCACATGGCGAATGGCACGGTGGCCGATCCCGTGTTCCCGTACTCCTGGACATTGACGTAGACCCGGTCCCGATCGACTCCCAGCTTCTTGCCCACCGCCTCGATGATCCTGAGGTTGGCCTGATGGGGGATGACCAGGGCAACGTCGTCGACCGTGCTCCCGATCCTCTCCAGAACCTCTGTCACCGCTTCGCTCATCCGCCTCACCGCCTCCATGAACACCTTTCGCCCGTCCATGACCAGCCGGTTGTACTCGCCGGACTCGAGGGTTCGCCGGTTGAACGGGTTGCGGGTGCCCCCTGCCGCCAGGGTGAGTATCCCCGCCGCCGAGCCGTCGGTCCCGGTGACCACATCGAGGATCCGGGCCCGACCCGGCTCCGACCCGAGCACCACCGCGCCGGCCCCGTCGCCGAACAGCACCGCAGTCGAGCGGTCGGTCCAGTCGATCAGGCGGGTGATCAGCTCGACTCCGACCACCAGGACCTTCTTTGGGGCGAAGGCGATCCGGGCCCGGGCCACGTCCAGGGCCTGGACGAAACCGGCGCAGCCGGAGCCCCCCAGGTCGTAGGTCGGGATGTGACGACATCCGAGCAGGTCCTGGAGCAAGGCCGCGGTGTCGGGGGTGTACATCTCGGGTGTGTCGGTGGCGACGATGATCTCGTCGATGTCATCCGGCGCCAGACCGGCATCCTTGATCGCCATGCCGCCGGCGTTGGCGGCCAGGGTCAAGGTCGACTCGTCGGCGGCGGCGATCCGTCTCCTCTTGATCCCGGTGCGCTGGGTGATCCACTCATCCGAGGTGTCGACGAGCCTCGCCCAGTCGTCGTTGGTCATCACCCGCTCCGGGACGTAACCACCGAACCCGAGAAGGTAGGTCATCGGCAGAGGTTACGTCCACGCCCTGCGACCACTGCGACTACCCCCGTTTTTCCATGATCTCCACCACACGGTCGAGGGGGAGGGCGTGTGCGATGCGGCCGTCGCGGCCGGTCATGGTGTCGGCGGCGCAAAGGGCGTTGAGGATCGACTCCTCGGTGGCGTCGGCCACTGCGTGAAACAGCGGGCTCATCGCCTCGTTGGGCAGGCTTCGCACCACACGGGGGCCGGTGGCCCTCTCCGGTAGATGATTGGCGCTGGAGAAGGCGAGGAAGATGTCCCCGCTCGAGTCGTGCCCGTAGCCGCCTACCCGGGCCAGGCCGACCGTGGCCCGCTGCGCCAGACGTCTGCACTGCCCCGGGAGCAGAGGAGCGTCTGTGGCGACGATCACGATGATCGAGCCTCCGTTGGGCGCTTGGTCCCACGCCGAGGGCACCACGTCGGTCCCGATCTCCTCCCCCACCGGGACGCCGTCGACCCGCAGATCCTCCCTCGCCCCGTAATTGGCCTGGACCAGGACCCCGACCGTGAACCGCTCCCCACCCGCCTCCACCACTCGCGACGAGGTGCCGATCCCGCCCTTGAACTCGTGACAGATCATCCCGGTGCCGCCCCCGACGCTCCCCTCCGTGACCGGGCCGGACGAGGCGGAGCCGAGAGCGGCGGCGACGTCGGAGTCGGTGAGGGGAAAGGACTCGGGAGTGCTCAGCCACCCGTCCCAGGTCTCGGCGACCACGGGGAGATGGAACCCGTCGAAGACCCCGAGCCGATACGACTCCCCGACCAGGAAGTCGCGCACAAGGCCGACCTGGGCGGTGGTGGTGATCCCCACCGGTGAGCCGAGCATCCCCGACTCCTCGACCCAGATCGAACCGGTCATCTCGCCGTTCCCGTTGAGGACGTGGCTCCCGGCGTAGACATAGTCGGTCCAGGCGCCGTCTGGGCGGGGGAGGACCATGGTCACCCCGGTCCTGACCACATCGGGCTCGTCCCGGATCACGGTGGTGTGGCCCACCCGCACACCGTCGACGTCGGTGATCGCATTGGAGGGACCTGGCTCGAGCCTCCCGATCCCGATGCCCAGGTCGCGCAGTCTGACCCGGTCGGTCGAGGTGTCTGACACCGGCGGGACGGTACCCGGCGGCGTAACGTGCCGCGCTCCAATGAGCGCAGCGTCGTCGGTCTTCTCCAGGGGTGGCAGCGACCCGCCCACAGCGGTCTCGGCCCAGGGTGCATGGGTCACCGATGCGACCGGACAGCTCTACCTGGACGCGGCGGGAGGGGCGATCACCGTCGGCATCGGCCACGGCGACCCGGCGGTAGCGGCCGCCATGGCC
Source organism: Acidimicrobiia bacterium (assembly GCA_035462285.1). Classification (GTDB taxonomy): domain Bacteria; phylum Actinomycetota; class Acidimicrobiia; order Spongiisociales; family ZC4RG35; genus JARDZU01. The sequence continues at coordinate 2,602 of DATHUL010000206.1, read as the reverse complement.
GCACAGGCGTCGACCCTCGACTGGGTCCACGCCTCCGCCTTCACCACCGATCCGGTGGAGACCTACGCCGCCGCCGTCGCCGCCCTGGTCCCGATGGGCCTGGCCCGGGTCTTCCCCGTCTCCGGGGGTTCGGAGGCGATGGAGAGTGCCCTCAAGATGGCGCGCGCCTATCACCTCGCCCGGGGCGAGCCGGAGAGATCGGTGATCGTCGCCCGGGGCTCCTCCTATCACGGCAACACCAGAGGCGCCCTCGACGTGTCGGGGAGGGAGTCGCTGCGACGCCCCTACCTACCGTGGTTGGGACAGACGGTCCGGGTGCCGGGTGTCAACGAGTACCGCTGCCCCAACCCCATCCACCCGGAGGGATGTGCCGCCTTCCACGCCGCCCAGTTGGAGGAGGCCATCCTGGACACGGGCGCCGAGACGGTGGCCGCCTTCGTCGCCGAGCCCATCGGAGGGGCTGCCAGTGGGGTGGCGGTTCCCCCCGACGGGTACTGGGAGCTCATCTCCGAGGTGTGCCGGCGTCACGGCGTCCTGATCGTCGCCGACGAGGTGATGACCGGATTCGGCCGGACCGGCGAATGGTTCGCGTCCGACCACTTCGCCCTCCGCCCCGATCTCCTGGTCGCGGCCAAGGGCGCTTCCTCGGGCTACTGGCCCCTCGGGCTGGCCATCGCCAGCGGACCGGTGCACGACGTCATCGTCGGCGGCGGCGGGCTGGTCCACGGTTTCACCTTCTCCCACCACCCGATCGGGTCCCGGGTTGGTCTCGCCGTCCTGGACCGGATCAGAGAGCTCCGACTGGTCGACCGGGCCCGAACCCAGGGTGGCAAGCTGCTCCAGGACCTCACCGCAGCCCTGTCCCAACACACCAACGTCGGGGATGTGCGTGGCGTCGGGCTCCTTCTCTGCGTCGAGCTGGTCGAGGACCGGGCGACGAGACGGCCGTTCCCCCGATCCTCCCTGGTCACCGAGAGGGTCATGGCCAGGGCCAGGGAGCTGGGCCTGCTCCTCTACCCGTCCACCGGGAACGTGGACGGGCTCAATGGTGACTACCTGCTGCTCGGCCCGCCGCTGACCATCCTCGACGACGAGATCGACCTCATCGTTGACCGGTTGTGCTCGGCGCTCACGGTGCTGGCATGAGCCTGGTCGCGGTATGGTCCGACGGGTACCTCGCCCACGACGCCAGCTGGCTGCTGTGGGCCGGGGTCCGTCTCCCTGGCGACGAAGAGGCGGACCGGGCCGAGATCCTCCGCACCGAGCTGCGCCGGGCCGGAGTGCCGATCATGACCGCGGACGAGCACGACCGGTCCCACATCGAAGCGGTCCACGACCCGTCCATGATCGACTATCTCGAGCATGCCTATTCGGGATGGGTCGAAGCGGGCTATCCCGTCGACCCTGGCTCGGACCGGGTGGTGGCCTACGCCTTTCCCCATCCGGCCGCCTTCGGTGCCTACCCGCCCCGGGCGCCGAAGAGCCGGGCGGCCCTGGCCGGTGTCTATTGCATGGACACCGCCACCACCATCGGCCCCGGCACCTACCGCGGGGCAAGGGCGGCCGTCGACGGGGCGCTGAGCGCGGCGGCATTGGTGAGAAGCGGCCACCGTGCCGCCTATGCGCCGGTTCGCCCCCCCGGTCATCACGCCGGCACGTCGTATTTCGGCGGCTCCTGCTATCTGAACAACGCGGCGATCGCCGCCGAGTGGCTGAGCGAACAGGACGCGGGGCCGGTTGCCATCGTCGACATCGACGCTCATCACGGCAACGGGACCCAGCAGATCTTCTACCAGCGGGGCGACGTCCACTACATGTCGATCCACGTCGACCCGGCCGAGGGATGGTTCCCCCATTGGTGCGGCTTCCCCGAGGAGACCGGCGCCGGCGACGGGATGGGGGCCAACCTGAATCTGCCCCTCACCCCGGGCAGCGGCGATGCGGTGTTCTGCTCCGCCCTCGACCAGGTCTGCGCCAGGGTGGCCGACCTCGACCCCGGTTTCCTCGTCGTCTCCCTGGGCGTCGACGCCGGGGCGTCCGACCCGGAGAGCCCGCTCCAGGTGACCAATCAGGGCTTCGCCGAAATCGGAGGGCTGCTCGCCTCCCTGGGTCTGCCCACCCTCTTGATCCAGGAGGGCGGATACGACCTGGGCTCGCTCGGGCAGGACGTGATGGCTGTGCTGGGCGCATTCGCATGAGCCGTGTCGACCAGGCAACGCAAGGGCTATCTTCCCCGCACCGGTCCCGGAGGTTGACCGACAGTGAGTGAAAAGCCGACCTGGCTGGGAAAGGACGTGGTCGGGGGGGTGCCGAGCCAGGTCCGCCCCGATCGAAGACCCCCGTCCCACTGGCGGCTCGAAGCGGTTTTCGCCACCAGCCGTCCCCATCATCTCGCCGCCAGCCCCGATGGATCCACTGTCGCTTTCGTCCTCGACATCGAGGGGACCACCGACCTCTGGTCGCTGCGTCTCTCCGACAAGGTGCTCACCCGTCTCACCGCCGACCGCGGCCCGGTCGCCTTTTGGGAGGACTCCGCTCCGATCTGGTCGCCCGATGGCACCACGCTCGCCTACCACAGCGATGGCCATGTTCGCCTCGTCGC
>DATHUL010000205.1:0-12544 GCA_035462285.1 Acidimicrobiia bacterium | reverse complement strand
CGCCGCGCGAGTAGGGATGATCGGGGTTGCCCCTCATCTTCACCGCCCGGCCCTCCTCCACGGTGACCACCCATCCGCAAGTGTCGGGGCAGTCGTGATGACAGGTGCCCAGCACCATCTGGCTCGTCATCGGTGACACGGTAGCCCCCGGTCCAAAGCCTCCCTACCCGATTTCACCTTGCGGTGAGACGACCGACGCTCATACCTGATGCAATCCGTCACGAATACGTGACGCCCTGCATTAGGAAGGCGGTTCACCAGCCACGGGACGGCCCGGTGCCGGGGAGACGGGCGTCCTGACGGTAGGGATAGACCTCGATCAGCTCGCCGGAGCGGATGCGCTCCTGCATGGCCTGCCATGCCTCGACCGAGAACAGGTCGGCATGATGGGCGAAGAAGACCTCCCTCAGACCCTGGGACAGCCCGAGAAAGCGCTGGTGCTCCTCGGGGAACACGTCGCGGTCCCCCACCGGGAACCACGGATCGGAGGCCAGCGCCTCCGTCTCGTCCCGGGGCGGGGGCAGCTGGCGAAAACTGATCTCGGTGAGCGGGCTCAGCTCGTCATAGTCGTAGAAGACCACCCGGCCGTGCCTGGTCACGCCGAAGTTCTTGGGGAGCAGGTCACCGGGGAAGATGTTGGTCGAAGCCAGGTCCTTGATCGCCTGGCCGAAGTCGATCACAGCATCCGCCGCGGCGGGGGCGGCCGCCTCCCGGACGTATATGTCGAGGGGGACCACCCGGCGCTCGACATAGACGTGGCTGATGACCACCGATTCCCCGTCCAGCCTGACCGTCCCCGGTGCCTCGGTGAGCAGTTCGTCGAGCACTGCATCGGAGAACTTGGAGCGTTGGAAGGCGAGATGCTGGAAGTCCTGGACGTCCATCAGCCTCCCGGCCCGGTCGTGTTGGAACACCAGGCGGTACTTGCCCATGACACTTCGCCGGGTCGCCCTCTTCGGGGGGAGGAAGGTGTCCCGGATCACCTTGAACACGTCGTCGTATCCGGGCATGGTGAAGACGATCATGACCATCCCCCTGGTCCCCGGAGCCAGCTCGAATTGCTCCTCGGTCGACCTGAGATGGCGGAGGAGATCGCGATAGAGCTCGGTCTTGCCGTGTTTGTTCTGCCCGATGGCGATATAGATCTCGGCCACCCTCTTGCGGGGCATGAGCCGCCGGAGGAATCGGACCAGGTCGTAGGGGCGGGCCACGTCGACGTGGAAGTACGACCGGGTGAAGCTGAACACGATCGACGCCTCGTTCTCGGTGAGGAGCACCGCATCGACGAAGACCCCGTCCTCGCCGTTGCTCAAGGCGATGATGAGCGGGATCCGGTGTGAGCCGGCGTAGAGCAAACCGACGATGTAGGCGGACTGTCCACGGTAGAAGACCGCGCGCACCACCTCCGCCTTGCCCACGGTGGCCAAAGCCCCCGGCTCGCTGAGCCGGGCGTCGATGCGGGCGCCGACCGCGGCGGCGTCCGCCTCCAGCCGGGCATAGGGCACGGCGTGGGCGAACGAGGTCAGGATGTCGGTGACCAGCCTGAGGGTCGACTCACGGCGGTCGAAGGTGAGATAGACCGGGTCGGTGGATGGGCTTGGAGGCGTGCCGAAGTCCGAGTCGACGAATTCGATGTGCTCGGCCACGCCCACCGTCCCGAACACTCGGCGGGTCACCGAGTTGTAGAAGGTCTCGGCCAGCTCCCAGTCCTGCCGCTCGGCGATGAGACCGGAGTAGACCGCCTTGACCGCGACCCAGACCAGTGGATCGTCGGCCCGCCGTCCAAGAAGATGGCCGACCGACTCCATCACCCGGTCGACCACGACGGTATAGAGGCGCAGCCGCTCGACGGTGTCGCTCTGCATGCCGGGCCAATCCCTCTCCTCGAATCGGCGCCGGGCTCTCTGGTTGATCGTCCTGAAGCGCGCCACGTACTCCTCGAACCCCTCCAGGATGCGGTTGGCGCCAAGGTTGGAGAGACGACTGTCGGTGAGCGGTGTGGTCATCGCCGGTTGGTCAGCCGACGAACGAGGAGATGACGTCGACAACCAGGTCGGGATGGGTCCACGGCGCCTCGTGACGGACCCCGACCAGCTCGACGATCTCGGCGTCGCTCAACGAGGCACCGAGCTCGTACTGCCAGGCAGGTGGGACCAACTCGTCCAGGGTCGGTATCACCACCAGGGTCTCGGCCTCGATGCGCTTGATCCAGGGCCGCGAGTCGAAGCGAAGCAAGGCGAGGGTGGCCTGGGCGCCGGCGTCGACATCACGACGATGCGTCTCCTCCCACAGCCAACGGGCGTGCCTCTCCTCGACGGCCCCGGTCAGCCTGAGGTAGGCCGACCTGACCTCGGGCGTGCCCAGACCGGTGAGACGCTCCCAGGCGCGTGCGATCAGTGCGCCGACGGCACGAAGTGTCCGATGCGGCTCGGGATGGTGGGTGAAGCTGGCGATGAGAACCAGACGATCCACCCGCCTCGGGTGCCGATGTGCGAAGGCCTGGGCGATGGTGCCGCCCATCGAGTAGCCGATCACCGACACCCGGCCCACGCCGAGCGCATCGAGCACACCGGCCATGTCGTCGGCGAGATCGTCGACTTCGAAGCGATCGCGGGCAAGGGGAGCCAGCCCGTGACTGCGATGGTCGACCATGATCACCCGGTATTTCTCGGCCAGGGCAGGGCCGATTCGATACCACTCGGCCAGCGAGGAACCGGCCAGCCCGTGGATCAGGAGCATGATCGGGGCCCCTTCGGGGCCGGCCTCCCTGACCAGGAACTCCTGGTCCCCGACGAAGACGGTGCGGCCCGAGCTTCGCCACGGATGCTCCTGCGGAGGTCGGAAACGGGGGCTGATGGTCGGGGCGAACGCCCTCCACACGATCAGCGCCAGGAAGAGACGCCGAAGCACCTTCATGTGGCCGCCTCGCCGGTCACGGCAAAGATCAGGTCCTCGACCGGTCGGCCGGCGAGAAGATGCTCGTCGATGATCCGATCGAGAGACTCGACGGTGACGTTGGCGTACCAGGTGCCCTCGGGATAGACGACGCATATCGGCCCCTGCTCGCAGATGCGAAGACAGTCGACCTTGCTGCGCAGGACCGAGCCCTGGCCCGGCTCGACCGGGGTGGCGGGGGCGTCGGGCTTTCCGTGCCATCGGGGCGGAGCCGAGGCCAGGTCGAGCTCCTTGAGGCGACGTTTGAGGTGATTCCACAGGGTGTTGGTCTGCTCCCTCGGTGCGCACTGGGGTGTGGTCTGATCGGCGCAGAGGAAGATGTGGCGCTCGACCCTGGGGATCGCCAGCGCCTCGCTGATCGCCCGGAGCCGCTCTTCGTCGTTCACGGCGTGCCCGCCCCCCCGGCAGGTTCGACCGCTGGTGTCTCTCTCACCCGCGAAAGATAGCCATTGCCCGTTCTTCACCCACCGGGTCGTTCCTCGCATCCCGAAGTAGATGTCACCCGCAATTAGCCTTTCACGGCTCATGCTCGACCAACCGACTTTCTTGACCCCGGCCGCCCTGGAGCGGATGCGGGAGGAGCTGGAACAGCTGAAGACCGAAGGACGTCGCCAGATCGAAGAGCGCATCGCCGAGGCCAGATCCCACGGCGATCTGCGCGAGAACGCCGACTACGACGCCGCCAAGAACGACCAGGGCCTGATGGAGGCCAGGATTCGCAAGCTGGAGCATCTGCTCAACACCTCCGAGGTCCGGGATGTGTCCGACACCGGGCGGGTCGAGATCGGCTGTGTGGTGACGGTGGTCGACTCGGACGGAGACGAGCTCGAGTACTTCGTCGCTCCCCAGGAGAACAAGGTGTCAGGCATGCTCCTCGCATCGCCGACCAGTCCCTTGGGTGAGGCCCTGCTCGGCGCTTCGATCGGGGACGAGGTCTCCTATCGGGCACCGGCCGGCACATTCACGGTGTTGGTGAGAGCGGTCCGCCCCTACCGGGGCTAGAGATCGGCGCCGGTGAGATGACTCGCCGCTCGCCGCCCTGGTTAGCCTGGCGCCGGTTCTCCGTTCGAGGGGCTACCGGTGCGACTCCGACTTAGACGACCCCGTCAACTTGCCAAGGATCTGCTCGCCGCGGCACGCCGTGACCACGAGGAGGTCGCCGACTATCTCGAGACCCACGGCGAGGAGTGGGAGGCCCTGGCCGAGGCAGCCCCGGGCGACGCCGCCGACGTCCTGGAGCAGCTCTCCGAGGAGGACGCCGCCGGTCTGCTCGCCGAGCTGGAGCCTGAAGACGTCGCCGACATCCTGGAGCAGATCGCCCCCGAGCTGGCTGCCGAGCTGGTGGAGGAGGTGCCGATCGCCGATCTCTCCGCCGCGGTCGGCGAGATGACCGGGGAAGCCGCCGCCGACCTGCTCTCCGAGCTCGACGACGAGGTCACCGAGAGCGTGCTCTCAATGCTCGACGACGAGGCGGAACAGGAGATCAGACGTCTGCTCGAGTACCCGCACGACACCGCCGGCGGCCTCATGACCACCGAGATCGCCGCCCTGCCTATCGGGTTGACGGCCGGGGAGGCGATCGAGAGGATCCGCCAGCTCCACGACGAGTACGAAGACCTCTCCTATGTCTACGTGGTAGACGACGACTCCCGGCTCAAGGGCGTCATCTACTTCCGCAACCTTGTCTTCGCCCGGCCCGGGGCCAGTCTCGACGAGGTGATGTTGCCCGACCCGGTCTCGGTTCGGGCGCTGACGGACCGGGAAGAGGTGGCGGAGCTCAGCCAGCGATACCGGTTGTTCGGGATCCCGGTGGTGGACGACGAGGGCCGGCTCCTCGGGGTGGTCACCACCGATGCGGTCATCGAGGCGGTTCAGGACGAGGCTACCGAGGACTTTGCCGCCGCGGTCGGCGCCGGTGTCGGGGAGACGGTCTACACCGACGTGACCATGTCGTTCCGCTCCCGGGCCCCATGGTTGATGCTCAACCTGGTCCTGGCCCTCTTCGTGGCATGGGTGATCGAGAGCCAGACCGGGATCATCTCGGCGGAGCCGGTGCTGGCGGCGCTGATGCCGATCGTGGCCACTCTCGGTGGGAACGGGGGGAACCAGAGCCTGGCGGTGATGATCCGCTCCCTCGCCTCGGATGACGTTCCCCGGGCACAGGTGACCGGGATCCTCCTCCGACAGACCGGGGTCGGGTTGCTCAACGGCCTGCTCCTGGCCGTGGCCTCCGCCGCCCTCACCTTCGCACTGATCGACGCCGGTGTGTTCGCCAGCCGGTCCGCACCGGTCAACGTGGGACTGGTCATCGGCATCGCTTGTCTGGCGAACCTCCTGATCGCCACCCTCTCCGGGGCGGCCATCCCGCTGATTCTCCGTCGACTCGGGCAGGACCCGGCGCTGGCCTCGTCGATACTGCTCACCCTGATCACAGACGTGGTCGGCTTCGGAGGATTCCTCCTGGTGGCGGTGGCGCTTCTCTAGACCGTACTGCGTCAGACCGTACTGCGTCGAGGAGGACCGGCTCAGCTTCCGATCACGAAATCGGGGGAGCCGGAGAAGGGGCCGCGGAAGACGACGGTGGTCCCGTTCTGGACACTGACGAAGTGATGGTCCTCGATGAGTTGGACCTCACCCTCGGTCCGTTCCGCCTCGGCCTTGCGGTAGGCGTCGATCGCGCCCGGGTCGTCGAACACCTCGGCGCCGAAAGTCACCGTGCCGTCGTCGACCAGCCCGACCACGAAGTTCTCGATGTCGACGTCGGTGTATGCCCCCGGCGGGATCAGGACGAAGACGGTCTCCCCGGCCGCGTCCGACTCTCGGGCCACGATCTCGTAGCCACTCACCGATTCACCGCGGAGCGTGGTGGTGGTGCTGTCGCCGCCATCGGCGCCGACCGAGGTGGTCGTCTCCGACCCGGCGATGGAGGTGGGGCTGGCGATCAGTGACGACGTGGTGCTGAGATCAGTGGTGTCATCCCCGTTGCAGGCCGCCACCACCAGCAGGAGCAGCCCGAACTGGGCGAGACGCATCCAATGCGCAGACTTCATGGCCTACCAACGTACCCGAGCCGCCCGGGGTTCCAAACATGGAGCGGCTCGGTAAGGTCCGGGCCATGTCCGGCCGTCGTGCGGTGTCGATGTTGGCTATGGCCGCCCTGATCGCGGCGCTGCACGCGGTGACCTCGCCGACGACCAAGGCCGAGGCCACCGAGACGTGCCCACCGGTGACCATGGATGCGTTGTTCCCCCCGACCACACTGCCCGCACCGATCACAACGACCTCGACCACCATCCCGGCAGAGACGACCACGGTTCCGGAGACGACAACGACCACGACCCCGGGATCGTCGACGACCGATGCCGCCGATAGCACGACCACCCTCCCGGCGCCCGATACCACGAGCACGGATCCGGCGCCCGCGACCACGACCACGACCACGGTCCCGGAGACGACCACGACCGCCCCTCCGCCGCCGTGTGATCCGTTCGTCTACGACATGTCCTGGCCCCTGGCCGGAGCCGGCCAGATCGGCTCACCGTTCGGGGCCGACCGGGACGGGGGTGCCCGCAAGCATCAGGGCAACGACATCGCCGCGCCCAAGCTGACTCCGGTGCTGGCGGTCGCCGACGGGGTGGTGGTCCGGGTGACCCAGGACGTCGGCACCGAGGAGTGCTGCTGGGCCATCGTCGAGCACCACGACGGATGGCAGAGCTACTACATCCATCTCAACAACGATCGACACGGCACCGACGACGGCCTCGGCGTGGGAGCCCGGACCGATCTCGCCGTCGGCTCGGCCGTGGCCCGGGGTGAGGTGATCGGTTGGGTGGGCGACTCGGGGAACGCCGAGGAGACGGTTCCTCACCTCCACTTTGAGCTGCGCAACCCCGAAGGGGTGGCAATCGACCCCCGGGCCAGCCTGGAGGCAGCCCGGAGCGGGGCGATCCTGCCCGATCCGGAGCCCACCTGGCCCTATCTCGACGACGACGGCCACCCCGGAGAGGAGGTGGCGGCGTGGCTGCTCAGCGATGGCCTCCTCCTCGGGTGCGACGAGTCATATCTCCGCTTCTGTCCCGATCAGGTGGCGACACCGGAGCTCGCCTCGGTCATCGCCGCCCACGTCGCGGGCAAGGCGCCGCCGGCGGCCGAGACGCGGAGCCAGCCCCTGCCCGGCCTGTTTCAGAATGCCGACCCGGCCCCGGTGGAATCGGCGCTCGGATGTGCGCCGGTCGAGAGCTGTGTCCAGATCGGTCTGACCGAGGTCGAGTTGGCCCGGATCGCCATGTGGGTCCGGATCGACGCAATGGTGGCCACCCTCCTACCGGCGCCGCCTGCTGAAGGTTCCCCCCGGGTCTTTCTCCTCTCCGCCGAGGAGGCCGAAGCCCGTCTTCGTTCGATCGGGGCCTTGGAGGCGTGCAAACCGCCCCTCGATGGGGAGACACTGTTGACCAGGGCGGAGACCGCGATCCGTCTCATCTCGTGGGTGAGAGGCGCCGACCCCGAGCCTTGCCCGCCGGCTCAGCCCACCTTCTGATAGAAGAGCCTGGCCAGGTCGGCAGTGATCGGTCCCTCGCCGAAGCGCCGATCACCCACCCGCGCAACCGGCTGGATCTCCCGGATGGTGGAGAGTGCGATGACTTCGTCGGCATGATCGAGCCGGTCCAGGGCCCATCTCGATTCGACCACCGCCACCCCCGACTCCGAGGCCAGGTCGAGCAGCACTCGTCTGGTGATCGAGTCGAGGATGCCCAGCTCCAGGCTTGGCGTCTCCACCACGCCGTCGACCACCCAGGCCACCGAGAAGGTGGGCCCTTCGAGCATGACCCCGTCGACCGTGGTGAGGAGGGCATCCCCGAACCCCTTCGCCACGGCATGACGGGTCGCCGCCATGTTGGGTGCGTAGGAGAGGACCTTGGCTCCGGCCAGGTCCCAGTCGACGCCGGCTGCGTGCCAGGGGGCAGTCACCGGCAGGAGCGTGGCCGGTCCCTCGGTCTTCCCGGTCGGATGGGTGAACACGATCACCAGCGGCTCGGCGACGTCGCCGGGAAGGGCCGAGCCCCTGGACACGACCACCCTCACCGCGCAATCCCCACCCCAACCGGCGGCGGTGGCGATCCACTGTCCGAGCTCATGCCTGTCGGGCAGGGGAATGTCGAGCAGCTTTGCGCTCCGGGCGAGCCGGTCGAGATGGTCCTCCACCGCGAAGGGCCGGCCCGCGTAGGACCTGAGCGTCTCGAAGCAACCATCACCACGGAGGACGGAGGAGTCGCTGACCGGAACGGTGCCTTCCGACTCGACGCCGTTGACGAGCACCCGCATCACTGCGCCCCGGCCTTGTGCCGGTTGGTGATGGGGAGCCGGCGGTCCTTGCCGAACGCCTTGACCGTGATCTTCACTCCCGGCGCCGATTGCCGGCGTTTGTACTCGTTCCGGTCGACCATGCCCGCCACCCTCGCCACCAGATCCTGTTCGTAGCCACGAGCCACGATCTCGGCGACGCCCAGGTCGGCCTCCACATAGAGCTGGAGCACCTCGTCGAGGACCTCGTAGGGGGGCAGACTGTCCGAGTCCTTCTGGTCCGGGCGCAGCTCGGCCGAGGGCGGTTTGTCGATGGTGTTCTGAGGGATGACATCGCCGTTCTTGTTGCGCCATCTCGCCAGGTCGTAGACCAGCGTCTTGAACACGTCCTTGAGCACGGCGTAGCCCCCGACCATGTCGCCGTACAAGGTGGCGTAGCCGGCGGCCATCTCCGACTTGTTGCCGGTGGCCACCACCATCGGGCCATGCTTGTTGGAGATCGCCATCAGCATCGCACCGCGGGTGCGCGCCTGGAGGTTCTCCTCGGCGGTCCCGAAGACGGTCCCGGCGAACACCGGGGACAATGCCTGGAGATATGACTGATAGATCCCGTCGACGGGGAGGACGTCGAATCTGATCCCGAGGTTGGCGGCCAGCCGCCCTGCGTCGTCGATGGAGTGTTGCGAGGAGTATCTGCTGGGCATGGCCACCCCCCACACCGACCGCGGTCCCAGGGCGTCGACGGCGATGGCCGCGGTCAGCGCCGAGTCGATGCCCCCGGATAGACCGATGACGACCTGCTCGAAGCCGTTCTTCCTGACGTAATCGCCCAGCCCGGTGACGAGGGCGCGATAGACCTCCTCCACCGGCTCGAGATGGTCGGACACGGCGCCGACCCGGGCCTCCTCCCCGGGCAGGGGCACGTCCACCACGAACAGGTCCTCCTCGAACTGAGGCGAGCGGTGGACGATGGTCCCGTCCGGGGCAACCGCCAGCGAGCAACCGTCGAAGACCAGCTCGTCCTGACCGCCGACCAGGTTGAGATACACGACCGCGGCGCGAGAAGACCGCGCCCGTTCCACGATCATCGCCTCCCGTTCCCTCGCCTTCCCCTTGTGGAAGGGGGAGGCGTTGATGTTGAGCAAGATTTGGGCCCCTGCCGCCGCTTGAGCCGTCGGTGGGCCGTCGGGGAGCCAGATGTCCTCGCAGATCGAGACGCCGGCCGTGATCCCGCCCAGGCGCCAGATTCGAGCCGGGTCCTGCCCCACCGCGAAGTAGCGGTCCTCGTCGAACACCCCATAGTTGGGGAGGAGGACCTTGTGGTACACGCCGAGCATGGAACCGTCGCCGATGACCGCCGCCGCGTTGGCGACCTTTCGGTCCTCGGCATCGACCGCCCCCCGGGACGGGCCGTCGAAGCGGTCGACGAACCCCAGCACCACCGAAGTCGAGCCGGACCTGGCCGCCAGCCGCTCCAGCACCTCGAGACCGGCATCGACGAAGTCGGCGCGGAGGACCAGGTCCTCGGGCGGGTAGCCGTTGACCGCCAGTTCGGGCAACAACAACACGTCTGCCTGCTCCCGCTCCGCCCAAGCCATCGCCTCGACGATTCGCTCCTCGTTGCCGGCGAAGTCCCCGACACCGAGGTTGAGTTGCGCTCCGGCGACACGAAGTGGCATTACGCCACGATACGCCCCGACATACCCTGTCGTTCGTGACCGAGCACAGACCTGCCGCCGCTTCCCCATCCGAGGAGGAGGTCGAGCTGGCCCGACTGGTCGAGGACGCCGATATGCGCAGGCTCGTCCTGGAGATGCTGGCGAAAGGCCCCGACCCCATCGCCGCCCTCGCCCGTCTCCTTCCGATCATCGAAGCCGACCCACAGTTGGTCCTGGGTCGACCCGCCCTCGACCGCGCCTGCGCCCTTGCCGGAGGGTCACGCGCTCTCAGCCAGAGCGTGGCCCGCCATCCCGACCTGCTCCTCGGCATCGCCCCCGAGGACTCGGTGCCGCTCAGGGTGCGTGCCGCCCTGGCCACGATCGCCGCCGACGACCTGGCCGGCTCGATCGAGATGACCACGGCAACCGCCCTCTTCTCCGATGCGATCGACCGGATCGTGGCTGACGTCCTTCTCAGGTCGAAGGAGAAGGTGGCCGAGCGCCATCCCGTCGTCTCCGAGCTTCCCTTCTCGGTGATCGCCATGGGGAAGTGGGGGGCCCGGGAGCTCAACTACTCGTCGGACGTCGACCTGATGTTCGTCCACGACAACGTCGACGGTGACGAGACACGATGCCGGCCGGCGGCCATTGCCCTGGCAACAGCGTTCAAGGCCGACCTGTCCGCACCCGACGGAGACGGGCTCGGGTTGCGGGTGGATTGCGACCTCCGTCCCGAGGGCTCGATGGGTCCGCTGACCCGCAGCCTCGACTCCTACGCCCGCTACTACTCGAAGTGGGGCGAAGCCTGGGAGCTGCAGGCGCTGCTCAAGACGCGCCCCGTGACCGGCGACGCCGTGCTGGGAGAGCGTTTCACCGCCATGGTCGAACAGGTCATCTGGGAGGGCGGGCTCGATGTCGACGCCCTGCGCTCCATTCGCCGGCTCAAAGAGCAGGCGGAAGCCACAGCCAGCCCCTCGGACATCAAGAGATCTCGGGGTGGGATACGTGATGTCGAGTTCTCGGTTCAACTGCTCCAGCTGGTCCACGGACGACTCGACCCCGGGCTGCGCAGCCTGGCCACGCTCGACGCACTTCGGGCGCTGACCGAGCACGGGTTCGTGGGCGAGGAGGATCGCGCCCTGCTCAGCGATGCCTACGGGTTTCTCCGGGACCTGGAGCATCGGATCCAGCTCTGGGACCTGCGCCAGACCCATGACCTCCCCGAAGACACGGCGCGACGGGCCCAGCTGGGACGGTCGATGGGATTGGGGCACGACCCCGGCCGGGAGCTGGAGCGACGGCTGGGGGAGGTCCGCTCCATCGTGCGCGACGTGCACGAACGTCTCTACTTCAGACCCATCCTCGACGCCCTGGTCGGCTCGCCCAGTGCGAGACTGGGTGTGGAGCAGGCAGCCCTACGTCTCGAAGCGCTCGGATTCCTCGACGTGCGGGCGGCAACCCGCGCCCTCGAGGATCTCACTTCCGGGCTGAGCCGGCGCTCACAGGCCATGCAACAGGTCCTGCCCCTCATGCTCGACTGGCTGTCGCTTTCGCCCGACCCGGATCTCGGCCTCGCCCAACTGCGCACGGTGCTGGCCAATACTCCCGATCACGCCGCTCTCGTCACCTTGCTCCAGGTGAATCCCCTGGCCGGGGAACGGTTGTGCCGGCTGCTCGGGACCAGCCGCTTGCTCGGCGATCTCATCGACCGCATCCCCGAGTTCGTCCCACGACTCGCCGACGACGATCTCCTCGGTCAGATCCGGGATCGGGAAGCGGAGACGGCGCGTCTGGTCGGGCTCCTCGACTCCAGACCCGACCCCGACGCCAAGATCGGGACCATCCGCCGCATGACCCGGAGACGGAAGCTGCGGATCGCGGCGCGTGACATCCTCGACGAGGCGGACACCGTGGCCACGCTGCGCGCCCTGACCGAGAGCGCCGACGCCGCGGTGGCCGGCGCCCTCCACGTCGTCACCGGGGGCGACCCGACCGGCTTCTGTGTGGTGGCCATGGGCAAGTGGGGCGGGGGGGATCTCTCCTACGGCTCCGATCTCGACCTGATGTACGTCTTCGGGGACGAGTCGCAGCGAGACGAGTCGTTCCGCATCGCTGCCGAGCTAGCTCGGGTGCTCTCCGAGCCGAGCCGGCACGGAGAGGCCTACTCCCTCGATGCCGACCTGAGACCGGAGGGACGCAAGGGCCCCTTGGCCCGGTCCCTGGAGAGCTACCGCCGGTACTACGAGGAGTGGGCAGAGCCCTGGGAGATGCTCGCCTTGGTCAAGGGACGAATCGCGGTGGGCGACCCGGCCCTCGGGGCGAGATGGACCGAGATGTCGAGCGAGTTCTTGTGGCGGGAGAACCTCCCAGCGGGGTTCATCCGTTCGATTCGGGACATCAAGGCCAGGGTCGAGAACGAGCGCATTCCGGCAGGCGAGGACCCCGACTATCACCTGAAGCTGGGACGGGGCAGCATCAGCGACATCGAGTTCCTGGTCCAACTGCTCCAGCTGAGGCATGGGGCCGCCATCCCCGCCCTGCGGGTCCCGGGCACGCTCGCGGCGCTCGAGGTGCTGGCCGCGCACGATCTGATAGACAGCGACGAGCTTCGGTCTCTATCCGATTCGTAC
>DATHUL010000204.1:0-3745 GCA_035462285.1 Acidimicrobiia bacterium | reverse complement strand
CGCGGTCATTGGCTTTCGCACGGCGTCCTCCTCGTCTTCGAGAATCCTGTCCGGTATCTGGATATGACGCTACTTGGGCCGGTTCGGTTCCGGTGAAGTCCCACATTCCCACAGCGGAAAGTTTCGCGTCCTCGCCATAGTGACTTGACGTTGGTTTACGTTCTGTTGTAGATCACAACGTATGAGGTCCGAGGTGCCCGGTGGTGGTCAGACTGCTCGTCCTCCGCATCTGCACGCCGTGGGGCCTCCGGGCGCCTCGGTCCGCCCGACGGCGAGGGTCCGGCCGGTGATCCCGGTCCGGCTGGAGCCTCGCCGGGGAGGTTTCGCTCCCTCCGACCCGTAGGTGAGGAGGTGCGGGGTGGCCGCAATCGGCTCGAGCGCCGTGGCTGAGCTGCTTCGCCTGGTCCGGGCGGCCGAGAAGGGGGAGGGGGTTCGGCTGCCCAGAGCCCTCCCCGTGCTGCTCCGGGTCGGTCTGGTCGAGGCGGAGTCCTCCGGACTGGTCGTCTTCGACCGCATCCCGCCGGTGCCGGTCGAGCTCCGCTGGCGGTTCCCGCCCAGTCTCGGCGCGGAACACTCGAGATGGGTGTCATCTGCTTCGAATGGTGAGCACCGCCATGAGAACCAGGGCGACACCCTGACCGATGACAAAGGCGAGGGCGACCCGGAAGTCGGGCGCCCCACCCAGGACCAGGAGGGCGACGATCGCAGCCAGCAGCCCGCCCAGCCAGGCAGCAGCCATCCGTGAGGTCCTCGCCTCGGCGACCAGGACCTGCCCGGCGATCTGGGCGCTGGCGGCGGCCATGACCCCGGCCGCGGCCAGAGCGGCCACGGTGCGGGAAGGGGCGAACTCGGGTATGAACAGGAGACTGACGACATCCGGGCCTACCAGCCAGCCGACCAGCCCCCCCAGAATCGCCAGGACGGAACCGACCATCACCACGGCCCTGGCATAACGGGCCAGCTTGCGTCTGTCGCCCGATCCGGCGATCCCGACCAGATAGGGGAGGATTCGGCCCTGGAGGGAGAAGATGAGCGTCAACGGGGCTCGGTAGAGGGTGAAGGTGGCGAACACCACCGACTGAAGCGCATCAGAGCCTCCGAGCAGGGCCACCGCGATGGGTGCCGCACCGAGCAGGACCTGCGAGGAAGCGGTTCCGCCCACATAGCCCCCGAGGAAGGCGGAGGCCGGGGCGGCTCGTGCCTGACGATCCCCTTTGTCGTGACGCCACCAACCGAGCCCGAGGACCGAGAATCCACCGAAGACCATGGCCCAGCCCAACGACTCGGCGGTGGCGAACAGTTGGATGGCCACCACTCCGGCGGCGAGCCGCATTGCGCTCTCGACGATCAGGATCCAGCCGACGCCGGTGAACCGGCGTCGACCGGCGAGAACCCCTTTGCCCACGAAGAGAAGCCCGTACGCCACCATCATCAGGACGAGTTGGAGGGCGAACTGCCAGCTGCCGACGAAGAGCCGGTCGAGCATGATCAGGATGAAGCCTCCCCCGAGCACGGCTCCCACCCCGGCCACCGACAGGGCTGGGATGAGGTCGTGGGGTAGCGCCTTCCGGCCCGAGGCCACCTCGCGGGTCACATACTGCTCGAGGGGGACGAAGAGCACCGTGGCGAGGATGAAGAACACCGTCCAGAGTTGGGCGACCGGAGCAAAGCCCTCGGTGCCGAGCTCACGGCCGCCATACGCGTGGAAGACGTAGGCCCCGACCGCACCGATCAGGCCACCGGCGACCATGAAGGTCGTCCCCGGCGCCCGAAAGCCTCTCCGCTCGGACTCGATCACCGGGAAGCTCAACGGGCACCGAACCCGGTGAGGACCGTCCACACGCTCTTCCAGAGAACCCGCAGGTCCATCACCGGGGACATGTGCTTCACGTAATAGAGGTCATAGGTCAGTTTCTCGATGGTGTCCGCCTGATCGTCCGCATAGCCATAGTTGACCTGCGCCCAACCGGTGACACCGGGACGCACCAGATGGCGGTGGTCGTAGAAGGGGATCTCCCGCCGGAACTCCTCGACGAATGGGACCTGCTCGGCGCGGGGACCGACCAGGCTCATGTCCCCTACCAGGACGTTCCATAGCTGAGGTATCTCGTCGAGACGCGACTTGCGCAGGAACCTCCCCCCTCGTACCAGCCGCTCGTCGTCCTCGGTTGCGAACCTGGGCCCGTCCTTTTCGGCATCCTCGTCCATCGTCCTGAACTTGTGCATGGTGAAGGTCCGCCCCTGATGCCCGACCCGGGGCTGGCGGAAGATGGCGGGGCCCTTGGTGGCCATTCGGATGTAGCCGGCGATGACCAGCCCGAGTATCACCCAGATCGGGCTGAGGGCGATCGTGACCACCAGGTCGAACACACGCTTCCCCGGAAGCCAGGGAGCGACTTCGAGCAAGGGGGCGGATATCTCCCAGCCCTCCCCCAGATGGACCAGGGGGACCCGACCGGTGTGCTCCTCGTAGACACTGGAGAAGGGTCTGATGTTGTACCCGGCGACGTCACAGGAGGAGAGAAAGCGGGCCACCCTCTCGGAGAGGACCGCGCGCAGGTCGACTGCCATGGCCACGTCGCGGGCGGGGAGCTCGAGTGGGCCGTCGAATTTGGGATCGAGGACCCAGACCACCATGGCGTGGGGCGACCCGGCCACGTCTTCGGCCAATTGCTTCTCCGCGGTGATCAAACCGATCTTCTCGGTCCAGGGCCGGAGCCGCTGGATGGAGCGATGAACGGTGGCCAGGAACACCCACCCCAACCCGGTCCAACCCAGGAACGATCGGGAGAAGTAGGAGTCCCGGTTGAACACGAGGAGAAGGGCGGTCAACGCACCGGTGATCAGGGCGATGGCCGTCATCCGGCCATAAGTGGGCCGAGGCACCCCGGGTCCCGACATCTGGGCGGTCAGAGACGAGGCCACCGTCATCGAGATCACGAGGTAGAGAAGCATCGGATACACCCTGGGCCCCTGGACCGAGTTCCAGGGCAGAGCAGTTCCGTAGACGACCAGCGAGGCCCCCATGGCGGCCAGAGCGAGTGCGGCCAGGTCCATGACCCCAATCCGGAACAGGAACTGTGCGCGCATCGGCGATGATGCTAGGAAACGGTCACGGACTTGGACGGTCGCCCAGGGCTCGAGCCAGTTCGACCAGGGTTCGAACCCCGACCCCGGATGCGCCCTTGACCTGCTCCCCCGCCGTCTCCCGCCACCGGGCCGGCCCGGCGATGTCGAGGTGGGCCCACCTGCCGCCGTCGACATAGCTGGAGAGAAACAGTGCGGCGGTGATGGCACCGCCGTAGCGACTGCCCGAGACGTTCTTCAGGTCGGCCAGGTCCGATTCGATCGACTTCTTGTACTCCTGGAACAACGGCATCTCCCAAAAGTGCTCCCCTGCACGCGAGGCGGCGTCGAGCACGGCGGCAGACACCTCGGCATCGGACCCGAAGACGGCGGCGATCTTGTCACCGAGGGCGACCCGGGCGGCGCCGGTCAAGGTGGCGACATCGATAATGAGGTCGGGCTGGTGACGTCTGACCAGCCCGAGACCGTCGGCCAGGATCAACCTCCCCTCGGCGTCGGTATTGAGGACCTCGATCGTCGGACCGGCCACCGGGCGGAGAATGTCCCCGGGCCTGGTCGCCCTGCCCCCGACCGCGTTGTCGGTCAGAGGGACGACCGTGGTGACCCGGACCGGGAGCCCGAGCCGGGCGATGGCAATGGTCGCCGCCGACACTATGGC
>DATHUL010000203.1:0-9502 GCA_035462285.1 Acidimicrobiia bacterium | reverse complement strand
TCTTGTCCGTGAAGGGAATCGTGCCCTCGACGAAGGGGAGGATGCCTCGGCCATCGCCGGAGCGGTGGAGGAGATCGTCGGCGTGCTCGGGCTCGACGACGCCTCGATGCCTGCGGAGAGCACCCTCGATCTGGGCGACCTGGCCGGACGCTTCGGGGTCGAAGGCGAAGGGGACGATCTGGTCGACGGACTGGTCCAGCTCCGGGCCCGGGCCCGGGCCGACAAGAGATTCGACGACGCCGACGCCATTCGGGACGGTTTGGAGCAGGCCGGAGTCAGTGTGGAGGACGGTCCCCGTGGCACCCGCTGGGTACGGAAATAGGGTCGAAGGGCTCCACGCCGTCGCCGCGGCGGCCGCCGCCGGGCGGGTGCGCAAGCTGTGGGTGGAGAAGAGACGAGTCGATCGACCCGAGATCCGTTCGATGGTCGCCCTTGCCGGGGAGCCCGAGGTGTTGCTGGTGGCCGACGTTCGGTCCATGGCCGAAACCGAGGCTCCTCAGGGCGTGGTGGCCGAGTGCACCCCGATCCTCCCGGTGCCCCTCGACGATTTGACCGGGGAAGGCGCGGCCATCGTGGTGTTGGACCATATCGAGGATCCGCAGAACCTGGGGGCGATAGCCCGCACCGCATCGGCCGCGGGGATGACCGGGATGGTGGTCTCGTCGAAGCGGGCCGCTCCATTGTCGGCGACGGCGTTCAAGGCAGCGGCCGGGGCTCTGGAGAACCTACCGGTGGCGGTGGTCGGCTCCATCCCGGAGGCGTTGAACCGGCTCAAGAACGGGGGGGTGTGGATCGTAGGCCTGGCGGCCGGATCGGGCACCGAGTTGTTCGGTCTGGAGATCCTCACCGAGCCGGTGGCGGTGGTGGTCGGCGCCGAGGGCATCGGTCTCAGCGTCCTCGTCGCCAAGAGATGCGACGTGAAGGCCTCGATCCCGATGGCTCCCGGGACCGAGAGCCTCAACGCATCGGTTTCGGCTGCCCTAGCGTGCTTTGAGATAATGAGGGTCCGGCGCAGCGTGTCGGACACGCCGGGTTAGCTCAGTTGGTAGAGCAGCTGTCTTGTAAACAGCAGGTCGTCGGTTCGATTCCGGCACCCGGCTCCAAACCCTGACCTGGAGAAACGATCAGACCTGGCTCAGCGCCAGAACTCGTTCCAGATGGGATGCGATTCTGTCGATGGTTCATGATGCCTTCGAGACCGACCGTCGACGTCCAACATTCCTCGTTGGAGAACTTCCTCGACGAGTACCAGCAGATCCGCTTGGTGGCAAGCGTTGCCGGCATGGTCCTGGTGGGCGTATTCGTGATCGGCGGTTGGTGGCAGGACGGCTCGCCGCTACCCAATCTGACGGCACTCGTCCTGATAGCGGCTCACGCTGGCTGGTGCCGATTGCGTCGTATCCGCGCTCCCAGGGCCATGCTGGTCTGGGATACCACTCTGCTCGGTGCCATCATGCTCACCATTCCCGACTCCACTGCGGTGACGACCGGGACGCTGGCCTTTCTCGCCTTGTTGATAAGCCTCTTCACCAATGGGAGGTGGATGATCGGGCTGCTGGCCTACACGACGGCCTGGTACGTCGCCGCCTACCTCTCCGGCGTCGGCGTCTCGGCCGAGTCGGTCGGCGTTATGACCGGAGGGATGCTGACAGTGGCGGCCGTGGTGGCGGTGATGATCAGCGTGCGTCGATGGCTGGGGCGTCTCGATGCCGCCCGCTCCCAGATGGTGGGCACGGTGAGCCACGAGCTGCGCAACAATCTCACCGGGGTTCTGGGGCTGACCGAGGTTGTGGCGACGATGGCAGATCTCGAGCCGGCCGAGGCACGCGAGCTGGTGACGATGGCTCATCAGCAGGCGGTCGATGCCAACGAGATCGTGGAGGACCTTCTCACCGTTTCGAGACTGGAGGGCTCGGCGCTGACCACCAGCAGAGAAGTTGTCGACGTCAACGAGGAGGTGGCTGCTACCGCGCGGCGATTCCAGGGGACTGGAACCGAGCTCGGGCTCGCTTTGGAGGAGGATCTCCCCCCGGCATGGGCAGACCCCCTGCGCCTACGGCAGACGATTCGGAATCTGATCTCCAACGCCATCCGTTATGGCGGACCGTTGGTGGTGATCACCACCGCTCAGAGTGGAGACGCGATCGAGGTCACGGTACGCGACAACGGCGATGGAGTCCCCACCCAGGATGAAGCCACCATATTCCTTCCCTACCGCCGCTCCACTCAGGGTCGAAGAGACGCCTCTTCGATCGGGCTCGGATTGTGGGTCTGCCGTCAGCTCGCCCATGCGATGGGCGGCCATCTGGTGTATCGGAGGGGAGGAGGGTGGACCGAGTTCGTGCTTTCCATCCCGGGGAGACATCCCGGTGACGGTTCCACCTCGGAGAACGTGGCCGGCAGCGCAGCCCGACGATCGGCGTTAGCCCCGACCCTAGGTGGATCGGGGTCGGTCCTCGCCAGCGCCGCTGCCTAGCCGTAATCCCCGTCGATCGATTGCCATCAGGGCGTTCGTCGGCTAAATCCTCCGCTAGCACCTGGTCCAGAAATACCCTCGCCACATGCTGAGCGATGGGGATCGGTCGATCCTCGACTTCGAGAGAGGGTGGTGGCTCGAGCCCGGGCCCAAGGACCAGGCCATCGAGCTGAGCCTAGGGTTGACTGCGACCGCGTATTACGACCACCTGATCAGGATCATCGCGCTGCCCGATGCGAGCCGGTTCGACCCGCTCACGGTGGCCCGGGTCAAGGCCATGATCGAGCCCGATCGAGGGAACGTGGTGGCGGTGTGACCAAGGGGAAACACGCCGCCGAGTCCGATGCTTCGTTCTATCGGGACCTGGCCATGATGATCGTCGGCATCCTCCTGGTCGGGGCGGCCGTCTTCCTGATCCTCTATCTGCTCCGGGCGAATCCCGAGGCGGTGGCGGGGGGGGACACGACGAGTCCTCCCGCCTCCTCGAGTACCTCCACCACCTCCACCGTGGCCACCGCGACGACGCTGGGAGGGACCACCTCGACCTCGACCAGCATGGCCACGACCACGGTCCCGGTGCGCCCGCCCGAAGAGGTTCGGGTCGTGGTCCTCAACTCGGTCGGTCTCGCCGGTGCCGCCGGGCGCAAGACCCAGGAGCTGGCCGATGCCGGGTACCAGACCCAACAGGCAGGTGATCTGGAGCCTGAGCAGGATCCATCACGGATCTGGTATCGGGAGGGGTTCGCCGCCGAGGCGAACGCGTTGCTCGCGTTCCTGCCCGACGCCTCGGTAGAGCCGATACCCGATCCCGAGTTGGAGCAGGGTGCCGACGTAGTCCTGGTTCTGGGCGCCGGCTACACCGAATGACCCCTCGCACCGGCGGGCCACGCCGCGCCGTGCCCAGGGCGTGGGTGCTACCGGTTCTGGCCCTCGTCCTTCTGCTCGTTGCCGTCTACCTCGGGCTTCTGAGCAGGTCGGTGGTGTTCGACCTGATCGCCTGGTGGCCGCTATGGCTGATCCTCTTGACCCTCGTGTTTCTCGCCCGCGGACGTCGCTGGGGGAGGGTCCGGGTGTCGGCCCTCGTCCCCATCGTCTGGCTGACCGTGTTCGCTCTCTTCCTCTCGGGTCACCTCCTCGGTTGGGCGCTGATGCCCTCGGCTTCGACCGATCTCAATGGGCCCCCGGGCGGCTCCGTCACCACCGCCGCCCTGTCGGCTCGAATCGATGGGCGTCTCCGCATCGGGTCGGGAGTGTCCGGATTCCTCTACGCAGTAGAGCCGCTGAAACGAGGTGGCGAGATCGGGCCACCGGTGGCGGTCGAGCAGCTTCAAGGCGCCAACATCGCGATCGACCTCGATGACTCGCCCGATCCCGGTCTTTACACCTTTGCCGGCTGGGCGATCGACCTAGACGAGAGCCCGGTGTGGAGTCTCTCCCTGGGTGGCGAGATCGAAGCGAACCTGAGTCGACTCGATATCTCCTCGTTGCAGCTGGACGGGGAAGGGACCGCAACCCTGGGCCCGGCGGACGGCAACGTGGTGGTCACGGTCTCCGGGGACTTCGAGCTCGTCGTCCCCCACGGGGTCCCGGCGCGCGTCGTCGGCCAGGCCGTGGTGCCCACCGGCTGGACCGAGGTCGGCGACGGTCACGAGAGCCCCACCCCGGGCCCGGGCTGGGTCATCTCGGTCGGCCGGCAAGCCTCGCTGACCGTCACCGAGGGCTGATCCCGCTCCGAGGCACCCGGGGAACAAAGGGTCGCCAGTTACAATCCTGCTCCGTGCCCTCCGACCGGCTGAGACGCATCGCCTTGATCGTTTGGACCGCCGTCGGGGCGGTGGCGCTGGGCTATGTCATCCTGATCATCGCCGGTTCGATCCGTGTCATCTGGCTCCCGGTTGCGTTCGGAGCCGGGATCGTCTTCCTCCTCGAGCCTGTGGTGCGTGTCTTCGAGCGAATGCGGGCACCCCGCCCGGTGGCCGCCATCCTCGCCCTGATAGCGCTGATCGCCCTCTTCCTCGCCATGTTCTTCCTGGTGCTGCCCACCATCAGGGACCAGGCGGCCGAGGTGGGCGAGAGGCTGCCCGATCTCTACCTTGCCGGGATCAACTGGGTCCGCGATGTCGGGGCCAATCTCGGTCTCGATGTCGACGAGCTGCTCAGCCAGGAGGCGATCGAGCAGTGGCTCAACGACCCGGCCAATCAGGAGACGGTGCAGAACCTGCTCCTCGGGTTCGGCGCCGGGGCGGGCCAGGTCATCATCGGTGTCGCCGAGGCGGTGGCGGTGCTCGGGTTGGCGCCGGTGCTCGCCCTCTACATCCTGATCGACCTGGAGAGATTCAAGGCCAATGCGCTCGAGGTGACCCCACCAAGACACCGGGAGGAGTTCGCCTTCGTCTCCGGGCAGGTGGGCACCGCTCTGGGCTCGTTCGTCCGGGGCCAGCTGCTGGTCGCCTTCATCGTCGGGTTTGCCTCCAGCGTCGGCATGTGGGCCATCGGTCTGCCCTTCTGGCTTCTGATCGGGATCATCGCCGGTTTCCTCAACCTGATCCCGTTCCTGGGGCCGGTCGTCGGCGGCGCGTTGGCCGCCCTGGTCGCCCTCCTCCACGGCGACCTGACCCAGGCGATCTGGGCGGTGCTCATCTTCACCGCCATACAACAGGTCGACAATCATGTGATAACGCCCCTGGTGCAGCGGGCCCGGGTCAACCTCTCGCCCCTGGTGATCGTGCTCGCCCTCGTGATCGGAGGGACCGTGGCCGGTCTGCTCGGCGTCCTGGTGGCGGTGCCGATGACGGCTGCGATCAGGATCGTGGTCGGCCACCTGTGGCGAACCAGGATTCTCGGCGAGACCTGGGGCGAGGCCAGTCAGCACATGATCGAGTTCACCGAGCCCCCGGACCGGATTGCCGGGATCAGACGTCGTCACCCCAATCAGACCCGTCTCTTCGACACTCAGGAACTCCCTTCACTCGCCGATGAATCGCCGAGTGAAGGAAGCGCCATAGTCGACAAGCAATAGCCCCGCTGTCTTCTGACCTATGACCTATGGCCTATGGCCTCATACATCCCCCAGATAGGCCGCTCTCATCTGCGGATTTGCCAACAAGGCCTGGGACGTATCACTGAGAACGATGTTCCCGGACTGGAGGACATAACCCCGGTCGGCGATGGAGAGCGCCATGTTGGCATTCTGCTCCACCACGAACACGGTGGTGCCGGCGTTGTTGATCCGCTGGATGATCTCGAAGTTCTGGGCGACCAGGACCGGGGCCAAACCCATCGACGGCTCGTCCATGAGGAGGACCTTGGGTCGAGCCATCAGCGCTCTGCCCATGGCGACCATCTGCTGCTCGCCACCGGAGAGTGTCCCCGCCTTCTGGGTGAGGCGCTCCTTCACCCGGGGGAAGATCTCGAAGACCCGATCGAAGTCGGCGTCGAGGTTCTCACCGTCACGCAGATAGGCGCCGATCTCGAGATTCTCCCGGACGGTCATCCGCTTGAACAGACGTCTGTTCTCGGGGACCATGGTCAACCCGTGGCCGACCCGCTGGGCCGTGCTCCAATCATTGACGTTCTGCCCGTCGAGGTGAACCGCACCCGAGGACGGCTTGAGGTAGCCCAACATCGTCTTCAGGGTGGTGGTCTTGCCGGATGCGTTCCCGCCGAGGAGACACACCATCTCCCCGGCGTAGATGTCGATGTCCACGTCCTTGAGGATGTGGACCGGCCCGTAGTGGGTGTTCACTCCTTTGAGGGAGAGAACCGGGATCCGCTCGCTCACGCTCCCAACTCCGCGGGACGACCGAGATAGGCCTCGATCACCTTCTCGTTGGTGGAGACCTCGTCGTAGGTCCCCTCGATCAGCTTGACCCCATGATCGAGCACGACCACCCGGTCGGAGACGTTTCGCACCACCTGCATGTCGTGCTCGATGATGACGATGGTGTAGCCCTTCTCGGTGCGAAGCCGTCCGATCAGCTCGGTCAGCTCGATCGTCTCCCTCGGGTTCATTCCGGCCGTGGGCTCGTCGAGGAGGAGGAGCCGCGGATCGGTGGCCATGGCCCGGGCGATCTCGAGACGGCGACGGTTGGCGTAGGAGA
The DNA here is from genome assembly GCA_035462285.1 of Acidimicrobiia bacterium. Taxonomy (GTDB): domain Bacteria; phylum Actinomycetota; class Acidimicrobiia; order Spongiisociales; family ZC4RG35; genus JARDZU01. Next base: position 2,926 of record DATHUL010000203.1, on the reverse strand, counting down.
GCATCATGGAGAGCTGGTCGTGCCGGTAGCCGGCCAGCCTGGTCCCGAAGAAGGAGAGAACCTCCTTGGCCTTCTCCTCGATGGCGGCCTCTTCTCGCCTCTGTGACGGCGTCTTGAAGATGGCGCCGAACAGCCCGGCCTTGGTCCGGCTGTGCTGACCGACCATCACGTTCTCGAGGACGGTCATCGCGGGGAACAGGCGGACGTTCTGGAAGGTCCGCGCCATGCCCAGTTGGAGGATCTGATTGGGACGCAGGCCCACGATGTTCTGCCCGTCGAAGACGATCGAGCCCTCGTCGGGGCCATCCATCCCGGTGATGAGGTTGAAGAACGTCGTCTTCCCGGCGCCGTTGGGACCGATGACGCTGACGATCTCGCCCTCGTCGACATGGATGTCGAGCCCGTTGATGGCGCGCAGACCGCCGAACGCCTTGCTCAAACCTTGGATCTCCAGTAGTGGCATCAGGCCTTCCCCTCCGGTACGGGTTCGGTAGAGCCCTTCTCCCCGTAGATTTCGAGCCAGGCATCCTGGGCCAGCTCTTCGGAGTGCAACTCCTGGGCCCTGCGTTTGCTCGGAATGAAACCTTCCGGTCGTTTCAGCATCATGACGATTAGCAGCACCCCGTAGAAGAGGAACCGGAACTCGGAAAACTCGCGCAGGAGGTTGGGGAGCAGGATCAGGACCAGTGCTCCCACGGTCACGCCCGGAACGCTGCCCATGCCGCCGACGATGATGATCACCAGGATCGTGATCGAGACCACGATGTCGAACGAGTGGGGGAACACTGAGCCGATCTGGGAGCCGAAGAGCGCCCCGCCGAAGCTGGCCAGGACGGCCCCGACCACGAAGGCGGACAGCTTGGCGGTGACGATGTTGACTCCCATGGCTTCTGCCACCGATTCGTCCTCCCGCATCGCCATCCAGGCCCGTCCCCACCTCGATTTCTGCACGGCCAGGGTGATGTAGGCGGCGAGAAGGACGAAGAGGAACACCGGATAGAAGTAGTCCTGCGGCGTGCTGAAAGTGAGGGGCCCTATCCGTAAATCGGGGATGTTGGTGATTCCTTGAGCACCGCCGAAGTAGGGGGAAAGCCACTCCGAGTTGAGCAGTATTCGGGCGATCTCACCGAAGCCGAGGGTGACGATGGCGAGATAGTCGCCACGCATCCGGATCACCGGGGTGGCCACCACGATCCCGGCTATGGCAGCCGCGATCATCACGAAGGGAAGGGCTGCCACCAGAGTCATCTCCGGGGCGAAGGCCGGTGATTGGGGGGAGGTGAGGATGGCCCCGGCGTACGCCCCCACCGCGAAGAAGGCCACATATCCCAGGTCGAGAAGCCCGGCGTAGCCGACCACGATGTTGAGGCCGAGGGCCATGAGCAGATAGATGCCGGCGTCGACCAGGATCTGGCTCACGAACGGGCCCATCAGCCGAGGGATGAAGTACAGGACGACGAGGACCACGGCGATGAGACCGATCTGCAATCGCATCCGTCTCTCCCGCGGCATCGCCTCGACGGTCTCTCGCAGCCCCCTCTCCCTGCCCCCGAGGAACCAGTAGAGCGTGAAGAAGACGACGAACACGACCAGTGCCCCGACGATGGTGAGCGCCCCGCCCCGCGACGTGTAGAACAAGTCGACCATGAAGTCGAGGCTCAGACCGGTGAAGAGCTGGCCGAAGAGGTCGGTGAGGAGAGAGAAGACGATCACCCAGACCAGGGCCGGCATCAACGAGCGTCTCAGCCGTCGGGGGAGCAAGTGCACCCCGCCCCCGAGAGCACCGACGACGGTGGAGACCAGGGCGATGAGCGCAACGCCGACGCCCACCGCGAAGCCAAAGCTGAGTATCTTGCTCAGCTCCGGGGAGAGCTCGATGAAGACACCCCGCAGATTGAACACGTTCATGAGAACGAGCAACAAGCCGACGCAGAGACCGGTGAGCAGACCGGCCAGGGCACCCGCCATGACGTTGCGCAGACCGATGACAGGCGGGGCGAATCCCTCCAGTGTCGGTGGGGGTTGTGCCGCGATCCAGCCGAATGCGAAGACGACCAGATAGAGGAAGAGGACTCCGAGCGGCACGATGGGATCGATCACCATCCTGGGCTGGAAGGTGGAAACTATGCCGGTGGCCGCAACCAAGACTGCTGCGGCCCCTCCGGAGAGACCGAGCCGGACTGCTCGGCGCATCCCGATGGGCGGGGTCGGGCGCAGCCCGGCTTCGACCGCGGTTGGCGGGTCCACTACCCGGGCCATCCTCTATCCCCTCTCCTGAGCGAGACGCTCGCCGAGAATGCCGGTGGGGCGGAAGATCAGGACCAGGACCAGGGCGGAATAGGCGACCACGTCTTTCAACTGGCTGAAGGCGGGGATCTCGTAGCCGGCCAGGACCAGGCTGGGGCCGACCGACTCGAAGATGCCCAGGCTCACCCCTCCCAGCATCGCCCCCACGATGTTGCCGATGCCGCCGAGCACCGCCGAGGTGAAAGCCTTGATGCCGGGGAGGAACCCGGAGAAGAAGTTGAGACTGGGGAAGACGAGCCCCCAAAGCGCCCCGGCCACTCCGGCCATGGCCCCGCCCACGGCGAACACCTTGACGATGGTTCGGTCGACGTCGATGCCCATCAACGCCGCGGTCTCGGCGTCTTCGGAGACGGCCCGCATCGACTTGCCGGTGCGGGTCTTCTCCACGAAGAGATAGAGCAGGAGCATCATGGCAAGAGCGGCCACGATCACCACCACCTGGGAGCGAAGGATCACGAAGCCGCCGAACTCGAATGTCCCGCGTAGCGGCTCCATGCGGGGGAAGGCCTTGGTGCTCGGCCCGACCAGACCTCGTACCAGATACTGGATGGTGAAGGACGCTCCGATCGAGGTGATCAGTGGGATCAGCCGGGGAGCGCCACGCAGGGGGCGGTAGGCC
>DATHUL010000202.1:0-7299 GCA_035462285.1 Acidimicrobiia bacterium | reverse complement strand
CTCCCGTAGGAGTCTGGGCCGTGTCTCAGTCCCAGTGTGGCTGATCGTCCTCTCAGACCAGCTACTCGTCGATGCCTTGGTAGGCCGTTACCCCACCAACTAGCTGATAAGCCGCGAGCCCATCCCACAGCACAAAGGCATTTCCTCGAACGATCATGTGGTCATCCGAGGGTATCCGGTATTAATCCAGGTTTCCCTGGGCTATCCCGGTCTGTGGGGCAGGTTGCTCACGTGTTACTCACCCGTTCGCCGCTCCGTCATACCGGTGGGTTACCCCTCCGGTGTGCGTCGCTCGACTTGCATGCATTAGGCACGCCGCCAGCGTTCGTCCTGAGCCAGGATCAAACTCTCCAACGTACATTCAAGGCATGGTCCCCGGAGGGCACCGGCCAATCCTGTCAGTTTGAGTTTGCAATTGGGTCCAGGGCCCGTGAGGGGCCCTAGAGCTTGATTGCTGTATACAGAATGCTCACTCACCCCACCGGCGACGTCCTTGCGGACAGGGCCGAGAAGTGGGTGTGCATGCTGGCTTTTGGCACATTGTTCAGTTGTCAAGGAGCCCAAGGCTCCCACCGTTGATGTCAGGCGGGCCGCCGATGACTTCGATCGTCATCGTGGCCCCGATACAAAGTGAATCCGAGGCGACGCGTCAGAGGCGCCGTCCCGGTCTCCAGTGGGTGGCCGAAGATGTTTTCTCCAGCCGGGTCTCGAATAGTAACGATACCCCGGAGTTAGTCAAGTCAACCGACGAGTCTGACGAATCGTCGTTTGCCCACCTGCAAGACCCGGCCCGCCAGGGCGGCTCTGTCAGCCTCCTGAGCCTCCAGGACCTCCCCGTCGACCTTCACCGCCCCCTGGGTCAACAACCTCCTCGCTTCCGAGCCGGAGAGGCCGAAAGCGTCTCGGATGAGACCGGGAACCGTGATCGGGTCTTCCTCCGGCAATGTAAACGTCTCGAGGTCGTCGGGTATTCCTCCCAGCTTGAACACCTGGTCGAAGGCCTGCTCGGCGGCGGCGGCCTCTTTCTCCCCCCAGTAGAGGGCGGTGACCGCCCGGGCAAGACGACGTTTTGTCTCTCCAGGATGGAGATCGCCGGCGTCGAGACCCGCCTCGATGGTCTCCACCTCCTCGGGATCGAGGTCCGCGGCCAGTCGGAACCACTGCGACATGGCCTGGTCGGGGATGCTCATCGTCTTGCCGAACATCTCGGCCGGATCCTCTTCGACTCCGATGTAGTTCCCCAACGACTGGCCCATCCTCCGGGTGCCGTCGACCCCGACCAGGATGGGCATGGTGATCGCCACCTGTGGCTCCATCTGGTAGCGCTCCTGGACGACACGACCCATCATCAGGTTCCACAGCTGGTCGCTCCCGCCGAGCTCGATGTCGGCCTGCACCGCCACCGAGTCGTAAGCCTGAAGAAGGGGATAGAGGAACTCCATCACCGAGATCGGGGTGCCTTCCTCGTAGCGCTTGGCGAAGTCGGACCTCTCCAGCATCTGGGCCACCGTGGCCGCCGAGGTCAGCTCGAGCAACCCGGTCATGTCCATGGTGGCCAGCCACTCCGAATTGCGTCTGATCTCCAGGTTCTCGGGAAGGAGGATCCTGCGAAACTGGCCCAGCACGTTCTCGGCGTACTCGTTGACCTCCTCGGCGCTGAGCCTCTTCCTGGTCTCGGCGCGCTCGGACGGGTCGCCGACCTGGGCGGTGAAGTCGCCCACGATCAACACCGCGACGTGTCCCATCTCCTGGAAGTGGCGCAACTTGCGCAGCACCACCGCCCAGCCCAAGGTCACCGACGGAGCCGTGGGATCGAGCCCGAGCTTGACCCGGAGCGGCCGGTTCTGCTCCAGCTTGGCCAACAGGTCGTCATGGGGGACCACCCGGTCCACATGACGGAGCAGGAGGGGAAGCTGTTGGTCCGGGCTCATGATCGAGGGGAGGGTAAACGTGGTGCCGCTCCCCGACCGGTCGTGCCGGTGGCGTCGGTCACCGCCACGAATCGCCACGGGCGGTCCCGGGCCTGGCTGATGCCGACCCGGGGTGTGGCCATGACCAGATCGGGAGGAGAGCCCGGCTCGAGTCGGAGCGGCGACGAGTCGTCGAGCAGATAGCTCCCGTTGTGAGAATGGTCGATGCCGAGCGCCTGGGCCAGCTTCCCGGGGCCGTTGGCCAGCTCGTCAACCCTTCCCCTCCTGGCGCGAGCGACACCGAGCCCGTCGATCACCTCGCCACCGCGGAACAGGATCCCCCAACCGACCCCCTCCGGCCCGGCGGCGACATTGGCGCACCAATGGATCCCATAGGAGCGATAGACATAGAGGGTCCCGGGGCGTTCGAACATGGAGCCATTGCGACGGGTCCGGCCCCGAAACGCATGCGACGCAGGGTCGTCCGAGCCCTTGTAGGCCTCGACCTCGCCGATCCTCACCGTCACCTGGGCACCCCCGATCGAGGAGACGAGGTGAGAGCCGAGCAGTAAGGGGGCGGCATGCTCGGGGCTGCCGGAGAGAGTCGTCCCGAGGTCCACCGTCACGCTCCCCGGAGCCGGGCCCCGAGACGCTCGGCGGCGGCGATCATCGCCTGTCGCACCGGCTGGACCTCCTCGTTGCTCAAGGTGTGGTCGTCGGAGCGGAGACGATAGGTGATGGCCACCGCCTGTCTCCCCTCCCCCACCCCGGGCCCGGTGAACAGGTCGAAGACCCGGGCCGACTCGACCAGACCGGCTCCTGCCTCCACCGTGACCCGCACCAACTCACCGACGGCGAGATCGATGGCGACCAGGAAGGAGAGATCGAAGTCGACGTGTGGGAACACCGAGGGCGAGTTGGCCTGGACCAGCTCGACCGGTGCCAGCAGGGGGGCCAGCTCCAATTCGCCGATCGCCACCCGCGTGGTCAGCCCGAGGGCCCGGCCCGCCCGGGGGCTGAGCTCGCCGACGTGCCCGATCGGCGATCCTCCCAGCGATACCGCCGCGCTGCGGCCCGGGTGGAGCCCGGGTGCAGCGGACGGCTTGATCTCTGCGTCGTCGTGGCCGAGCAGGGCGAGCACGAGGCGGGCCAGCGCCAGCGAGACTGCGGCGTCGGCCAACTGAGGCTCCGCACCCAGAATCGAGGGCCCGACCGGACCCACCATCACCCAGGCGAGATGGTCTGACTGCTCGGGAAGACGGGGATCAGCTCTCCCCGGCTCGGCTCGGAAGACGCGAGCGGTCTCGAACAGACTCACCGATTGGGCGCCATGTGAGAGGTTGAACCTCACCGAGGCGAGCAGACCGGGGAGCAACGACGGGCGGAGCGTCGCCTCCTCCTCCCGGAGCGGGTTCACCACCCGGAGTAGCGGCGTCGCCCCAGGTGGGATCAACACGGCGAGCTCGTCGAGATTGACGAAGGGAAGGGTCACCGCCTGGCTCAGCCCGGCCCCGGTGAGGGCGCGATGAAGGATGCGCAGACGTCTCAGCTCAGGGGTGAGCCCTCCGGCCGGGCCGGTGGGAACAGTGGCCTCGAACTTCTCGTATCCGTGGATTCGGGCGATCTCCTCGACCAGATCGGCCGGACGGGTCACATCGGGGCGGAAGGTGGGAACGGTCACCGACCAAGTGCCCTCCACCTCCATCCCCAGCCTGGACAGGATCCCGCTCACCTCGTCGTTGCCGAACCCCGGCCCGAGCAGACGCTCCACGTCGACAGGCGCCAGCTCCACCGTCACCGGCTCGATCGGGGTGCCGATCTCGTCGACTGCCCCCTCGGCCACCTCGCCTCCGGCCAGCTCGACCACCATCGCCGCAGCCCTGGCATTGGCGGGATCGGTCAGATTCGGGTCGACCCCTCGCTCGAAGCGGGTCGAGGCCTCGGAGCGAAGACCGTGCCGTCTCGACATGTACATGATCGTGGGCGGGTCCCAGGATGCCGCTTCCATCAGGACGTTGACCGTCTCCGCAGACACCTCGGAGCGGGCGCCGCCCATCGTCCCCGACATCGAGGTGGGGCCGGCGCCGTCGTAGATGATCAGGTCCTCCGCCCCGAGCTCACGCTCCTCGTCATCCAGCGTGACCAGCCTCTCCCCCGGCGTGGCCCGCTTCACCACCAGCCGATCGTCGACGATCGAGTCGGCGTCGAAGGCGTGGAGGGGGTGCCCCAGCTCCAGCATCACGTAGTTGGTCACGTCGACCACGTTGGAGATGGCGCGGATACCGGCTTTCCTGAGCCGATGTCGAACCCAGAGCGGCGATCTGTCCACTCGCACCCCGCGGATCTCACGGGCCGTGAATCGACGACACCCGATCGGGTCGGCGATCTCCACCTTGATCGCGGTGGCACCGGGGAAGCTCTGCAACGCTCGCGGAGGCACCCGATACTCGATCTCGTAATGAGCGGCCAGATCGCGGGCCAGACCGACAAGTGACATCGCATCGGGCCGGTTGGGGGTTATGGCCAGGTCGAAGACCACGTCGGGCAGCTCGAGCATCTCGGTGAAGTCGGCGCCTACCACAGGCTCACCGTCGAGGACCAGGATCCCGGTGTGGTCCTCGCCCAGGCCGAGCTCTTTCTCCGAGCAGATCATCCCGTTCGACTCCACCCCCCTGATCGTCCTGCGACCGATCTCGAAGCCACCAGGGAGAACAGCCCCGGGGCGGGCCACGGCCACGAAGGCGCCCTCGGTGAAGTTCCAGGCGCCGCAGATGATCTGCTCCGGTCCGGCGCCGACATCGACCTGGCACACCCTGATCTTGTCCGCATCCGGATGGGCTTCGATCTTCTCCACCCGGCCCACCACGACATCGGACCATTCCGGCCCGAGCACCTGGTATCCCTCGACCTCGTGGCCGAGCATGTCGATGACCAGGCCCAGCTCCGCCGGGTCGTCGATGGGGAGGTCGACGAACTCCTGCAGCCAACGCAAGGGCACCTTCATCGGAACTGCCTCAGGAATCGGAGGTCGTTGTCGACCAGGTGGCGGATGTCGTTGATCCCGTGGCGGACCATCGCCATCCGCTCCACTCCCATCCCGAAGGCGAAGCCGGTCAGCCGATCCGGGCGGTAGCCGACCGCTTCGAGCACGTTGGGGTCGACCATCCCGCAGCCGAGCATCTCGAGCCAGCCGGCTCCGCCGCACACCCGGCAGCCGGGCACTCCCCCGTCACAGTTGAAGCAGGAGACGTCCAATTCGGCACTGGGCTCGGTGAAAGGGAAGAAATGGGGTCGAAGCCGGACCTCGGTTCGGGAGCCGAAGAACTGGCGGGAGAAGTGGGCCAAGGTTCCCTTGAGGTCGGAGAACCTGATCGACTCGTCCACGGCCAGACCCTCGATCTGGTGGAACACCGGAAGATGGGTGGCGTCGGTTGTCTCCTGCCGATACACCTTGCCCGGCACCACGACGTATACGGGCGGCTCGTGCTCCTCCATCCATCTCACCTGGACCGGTGAGGTCTGGGTGCGGAGCAGCAACTCGTCGCCCGGCTCGCCGTAATCGAGGTACATGGTGTCCGACTCGAGCCGGCTGGGATGGGTGGGCGGGGTGTTGAGCGCGTCGAAGTTGTACCATCCGAGCTCGGCTTCGGGGCCGTCGGCCACCACATAGCCCAGACCGACGAAGATGTCGACGATCTCGTCGATCGTCTGCTGGATCAAGTGTAATGAGCCGCGGGGAAAGTCATACGACTCGAGGGTGACGTCGATCCTGTCGTCGCCGAGACCTCGCTCCTCTTCCTCGATCTCCAGCATCGACCGTCTCGCCGAGAGCAGTTCCTGGATCTGCTCGGTGGCCGATTTCAGCCGTGCCCCGACCCTGGGCTTCTCCTCGCTGTCGAGCCCGCCCATCGACCGGCGGACCTGGCCGATCGTCGACGACTTGCCCAGGAGACTGCTCTCGACGCGGTCCAGCGCCTCCAGCGAGCCGGCGCCGGCGATCGCCTGCGGCGCCGAAGCGAGCACATCATCGAGCATCGAACCAGGGTCCATGTCGGCGGCAGGTTAGGACGCTATCGGTAGTCGGTAGTCGGCTGTCGGTGGCCAGCCGTGAGTGGTCAGTGTCTGGAGAGCTCGTAGACCACGATGGCGGCGGCGATCGACGCATTGAGGCTCTCCGTGCCGCCCGGCATTGGGACGGTGACACGCAATGCGGCTCCCGCCACCACATCGGCGGGCAACCCGGCCGCCTCCTCGCCCACCAGCACCGCGAAGCGACCCGAGCCGAGTGCGTCGGGGGCGGCACCCCCGCTCACCACCGTGGCAACGGTGGTCAGCCCGGCGTCGGCCAGTTCCGCAAACGATCCGACCGGACCGATCGAGACCCGGAAGTGACCACCTGCGCCGGCCCGGAGGACCTTTGGGGCCCACGGGTCGGCCGTGCCCGTCGTGTGACCGAAGTCCCAGCCGAACGCCGCCGCGGTCCGGATCAGCGTCCCCACGTTCCCCGGGTCGGACAACTCCCAGGCGACCACCGAGGGCCTGGGCCCTATCTTCCCCGGGGCCGGCACCTCGATGACCGCCGCCGGACCGCGCGGGCTCTCCGTGCCGGCGATCCGCTCCAGGGCGGCGGCGTCGACCAGGGCGAGCTCGACATCGTGCCTGGCGGCCTGTTGAGCCGAGCGGTCATCACCGGCCAGTGCGAAGACGACCCTCGGGATCACTCCCGCCCCCAGAGCCTCGTCGAGCAGATTCGGGCCCTCGATGATGGTCAGACCGGTCTGGCGACGGTTGCGGGCCCGGTGCAGCCGGGCCGTCTCGACCACTCTCCGGTTGCGACGGCCGAGCGGCTCCATGTCGGGCCGTCTCAGCTCTTGCGCGATGCCTCGACCAGCTGGGTGAAGGCGCCGGGATCGTTCACGGCCATCTCCGCCAGCATCTTCCGGTCCACTTCGATCTCGGCGGCCTTCAAACCGGCGATCAGCTGGGAGTAGGTGGTCCCGTTCTGACGGGCCGCCGCGTTGATGCGTGAGATCCAGAGCCGCCGGAACTCACCTTTGCGGGCGCGTCGGTCCCGGTAGGCGTCCTGCATCGCATGCATCACCTGCTCGTTGGCGGTCCGGTAACGACGACTGCGCGCACCCTTGTAGCCCTTGGCCCGATCGAGCACCTTCTTGTGAGATTTCTTGGCGTGGACAGCCCGTTTCACACGTGCCACTTCATACCTCCTGGGTCCTCATCGACCAAGCAGCTTCTTTGCGACCTTGGCGACTCCGGGGGCGAGCTCGACCTCTCCCGACCTGCGCCGGTAGGTGTCCTGGCCTTTGGCGAGACGCAGATGCCCACGTCCGGACTGGCGCCTCGTGTACTTGCCGGAGCCGGTGACCTTGAT
>DATHUL010000201.1:0-6401 GCA_035462285.1 Acidimicrobiia bacterium | reverse complement strand
TTCGCCCGTGATCGTCCCACCAGTCCGGCGGCGAGGACCACCAGCGAGAGCAGACCGCCGACCAGTGCGGTGATGAAGACGCTCCACCCGAGCGCCCCCCAGGAGAGGTATGCGGTGAACACGCCGAGCTGTGCCGAGAGCTTGACGTCGCCGTACCCGAAGCCCTGGCCACGGGCGACGAGGAACACCAGGTTGGTGCCGAGGAAGTAGGCGGCGCCTCCGAGCAGGCCGCGGACCAGGGCCTCCTCGGTGCCGTCGGCGAGGGCGGCAAGACCGAGCAGACCGATCAGAAGCGGGGTCCCCCGAAGATTGAGCCGGTCGACGATGCGGAAGGCGTCGATGTCGGTGAGAGCCAGGGCCAACGAGAGGCACAGGAAGCCGAGATAGGGCAGCAGCGCCCACACCGCCCCGACGGTGTTGGCCAGTCCGAGAGCCAGGGCGATGCCGATCGGGACCAATAGCAGCTCCCTGCCGACCCGTCGCCCGCACTCGGGACAGCGGGGCCGGCCCCACCCTCGGCCGGCGCCACATCGCGGGCAGGTCCCTGCAAAGGGCCGGATCGGGCGATCGGCCAAGGCCTGGGCGGCCAGATCGTGGGCGAGAAGAGCCCCGAGAAGACCGAATGCTCCGGCCAGGATATCTATCACCGCCGGAGCAAGTTACCGGTCGTCGAGCCGACCGGTCGGCTCAGTCTTCGTCGATCTCCTTGAGCACGGATCCCATCCGCCGTCTGCGGAGCAGGCCATGGCCTTCTTCCTCGACCTCGGCCTGTCCGTTGCCGTCGAGTTGGGAGAAGACCTTCTCCAAGAAGGCTTCCGTGTCCTCCTCGACCGATTCCGGCTCGGCCTCGGTCTGAAGAGCGGACGTCTCCTGGAACGGGGCCTGGAGTCCGGTCTGGGCGGGTTCGGGTTCGACAGCGGGCGCTGGTGTCTCGTCGTCTGCGGCGAAGGCGCTCTCGGCTCGAGCCGACCTCACGAAGTGGCCGAAACGGCTCTCCCTGGTCTCCTCCTCGGATGGCTGCTCATCCGATCGGGTTGCGCTCCCTTCGGCCGCCGGGGCGGGGAGAGTCTGGGACGAGTCGGGCCTGGCCTCCGGTGCCTCGTTCTCGGGCTCCACCCACCACGACTGATCTGGGGCGATCTGCTCGGTGGAGAAGGAGGACGCGGACGGGGTCGGCTCGGTCCGAGCCACCCCGTCGTCGGCGAAATCGTCACTGAGCAGCAGCAGTTCGCGCTCGGCCAGTTCCGCCGCCACCTTGGCGATCCAGAACTCGGTCGTGCCCAGCCGCTCGGCTATAACCGACACCGAAGCCCCGGAGCCCAACTCGCAGAGGAGGCGCCAGGCTTCACGGTTGAGCTTGATCTCTTCCTGATCGCCTGCGTCGCGGTTCATCTTGATGGTGGCGTCGAGGTCGGCGATGACTTCGTGGACCGACTCCCACTCCATGGTGCGGCGGCGAACGTCGTCGAGGATCGCCTCGAGCTCGAAGGGCCGGGGGCTGCCGTATGGCGTCACCGCACCTTCTGCGACCTCGAACGTGGCCCCCTTGTCACTCAAGTGGTAGAGGCTCTCGATCGTTATCTCGCGAAGGAGGTCGACGATTGCCGCCTCACGATCGGGAACGTCGCTGAAGCTCGCCTCGCCAACCGCAACCTTGCGGAGAAAGGCATCGTCGACGTATCCCGAGTTGACCAGATGCTTGTGCAGGTCTCGATCCTCGGCGATGGTGGCCAGGGAAATGCCCTTCTTGCCCACGTAGACGCGGCCACGGACATCCTCACCACGGACCTCGACCGATCCGCGCTGATCCGAGCGCATCAACAGCCGCAAAACCTCATCGAGTGGGACGAATCCCAAGTTTCCAGAAAGTGCCACCTCAACCACTCCTTGCCTACGAGTCCACGACTCCAGATCGGCGGCCACGCAGTGTCGCTTTAGGTCTTTCTGGCTGCCTCCAACATGACCTCTGTCGGAGGCGTCATCCCGGTCCACCACCGGAACGATGCCGCCGCCTGCAGCACCAGGAACTCGGTCCCGTCCATCACGGCCAAACCCGACTCCCGGGCCCGTTGCACCGTGGGGGTGGGAGCGTCCCCATAAGCCAGGTCGATCACCCCCGAAGCCGGCCCGACGATGTTCTCGGGCAGAGTCTCCCCCCTCATCCCGAGTGGTGTTGCGTTCACCACGACCGCTCCGGCCAACCCGGTCCCGAACCGGAGGAACCCGACCTCGGTTCCGACCCGCCCGGCCAGGGCGGCGGCCCGCTCGGGCCGGCGGGCCGAGAGAAACACGGAGCGGCCGGCCATGCCGACCAGGGCCGCCGCCGCCGCCCCACCGGAGCCGAGAAGGAGGATCGGAGCCGATGCCTCGAAACGTTGGTCGGCGAGGGCCAGTCGGATCGCGATGACGTCGGTGCTGTGGCCCTCGACCCTTTCATCTCGTGCACGCAGCGTGTTCACCGAGCCACTCCGGAAGGCCTCGTCGGTGAGGTCGTCGGCGAGTCGAGCCGCCTCCTCCTTGAGCGGCATGGTCACGTTGATCCCGTGCAGTGCCCCCGACCTCAACTCGGCCACCGCATCGGCCAGTTGGGCCGACCCGGCCCGGATCGCCTCATAGCGGCCTTCGATACCGAGATGCCGCATCGCCGCCTGGTGGATCGCCGGCGAGCGGGAATGTGCCACCGGGTCGCCGAGGACGGCTAAACGCATGAGCTCGGACATCACCCCAGTGTGCCAGGGCTAGGGCAGGACGCCTTCCTCCCGGGCTCGGGCCACGTTGGCGTTGTGCTCTTCGAGTGTGGCGGCGAAGGCGTGACGTCCTTCCAGGTCGGAGAGGACGTAGAAGAGGAAATCGGTCTCGATCGGAGCGGCGGCCGCCTCCAGCGACGCTCGGCCCGGCGAGGCGATCGGGGTCGGAGGCAGTCCGTTGACCAGATAGGTGTTGTAGGGCGAGTCCACCTCGTTGTTGAACAGCGACGCATCACGGGTGCCCAGGGCGTAGAGAACGGTGGCGTCGATGTCGAGTTTCATCCCCAACCCGAGCCGGTTGTGAATCACACTGGACACGGTTGGTCTCTCCTCGTCGAGCAGAACCTCGGTCTCGATCAGGGAGGCGATGATCAGGCCGTCGTAGATGGTCATGCCGGCGTCCTCCAGCACCGTCCAGTCGATGCTCCCCACCCGCTGCTCCATGGTGGAAGCGAGACGTTGCAGGATGTCGGCCGGCTCCGCCGAGGCGGTGAACTCATAGGTATCGGGGAACAGAAGCCCCTCCCAGTCGGAGAGCACCGGGTCGGAGGGCATCTCACGCAGCGAGGTGTCCACCTCCCCGTTGACCAGGGCAGACTCGAAGGCCGAGTAGGGCTGGCCCGAGGCCTCGGCCAGCCTGGTCAGGATCTCGGTGACACGCAGACCTTCGATAACCGTGACCCGGTAGACGTCGGCCACCGGGCCCACTACCAGCATGGCGACCACCTCGGCCGGGTCCATCAGGGTCTGCAGGGCGTAGGTCCCGGCCTGGAGGCGGGCGGCGGCTTCGTTGTTGCGGACGGCCACCTCGAACTCGAGCGCCGACCGCACCACACCCTGGGCGGCGAGGATGGCCGCGATGTCCTGGGCCGTGGAACCGGATGGGATCTCGATGGTCACTTCCTGCCCCGGCACCACCGAAACCGGTCCCGAGGGTGAGTCGTCGGAGCCGAAGGTCGACCCGACCAGCCGGCCCAGATAGGAGCCTCCCCCCACCACGGCGACACCGCCGAGCACGACCAGGGCGATGACCGCCACGATCTTGCCCGCTCGCAGCCACGGGGATGGCTGGTCCGGTACCGGTTCAATGGTCATCGATTGTCGTCCAGATAGTCCTGAAGAATGATTGCGGCTGCCACTTTGTCCACACTCTCTCTCCGCTGCCGGCGCTTCATCCCAGACTCGAGAAGGGCGGACTCGGCCATCCGGGACGTGTACCGCTCGTCGCGCAGGACCACGTCCACCCCGGTCGCGGTGGCGAGCTCGTCGGCGAGTTTCCTGGCTTCGGAGGCGGACATCCCTTCATCCCCACCCAGCCCGGTGGGAAGACCGACCACGATGGTACCGACCTCCTGCTCTTTGACCAGGCTCACCACTTCCTCCACGATCTTCGACCTGGGGACGACGGCAAGAGGTCGCGCGGTCAGCCCGAGCGGGTCGGACAGCGCCAAGCCAACCCGTTTCGTCCCATAGTCGACGCCGAGCGAGCGGCTCACATACCCCCGAGGGCGGTCTCGGCGGTCTGGCGGGCCAGATCGAGAGCTGCATCGAGCTTCTCGCCGTGCGGTCCCCCGGCCTGGGACAGCTCCGGGTCGCGCGAGCCTCCTCCGCCCAGCTCGGCGGCGGCGGCACGGATCATCTCGGCGGCGGAGAGACCGGATACGACCAGGTCCCTGCTGACCAGGCCGACCAGGGATCCCTTCCCCCGGTGGGCCGACCCGACCACAACCACCGACCGGGGACCAAGACGATCCCTGATCCCCAGCGCGAGCTGACGAAGTGCGCTGGCGTCGAGATCGGGGGCCGCCGCGACCAGGAGCGATGCCTCACCCACCGGGACCGCGTCGTCGGCGAGCTCGGCGGCGAGCTCCCCGCGACGCTGGGAGCCGATCATCTCCAGTTCCGCCTCCAGAGTGCCGACCCGCTCGAGCAGGGCCTCGACCCGCGCCGGGACATCGGGGCGGGCGGCCTTGAGCAACCGGCCTGCATGGTCCATCCCGTTTCGGATGTCGACCAGGTGCTGGTACGCGGCCATGCCGGTGAGAGCCTCCACCCGCCGCAGGTTCGACCCGATCGACGACTCCGAGGTGAGCAACAGCGGCCCGACCTGGGCCGAGCTGTGGGTATGGGTCCCCCCACAGAACTCGGTGGAGAAGTCCCCGACCTGGACCACCCGCACTGTGTCGCCGTACTTGTCGCCGAAGAAGGCCAGGGCACCCATTTCCTCCGCCTTGTCCTTGGAGGTGACGATCGTCTCCACCCGGGAGTCGTCGATCAACTTCTCGTTGACCTCGGCCTCGATCTCTCCCAGCTCGTTCGGGGCCACCTGGGCGAAGTGGGAGAAGTCGAAACGAATCCGACCGGGCTCCACCAGAGAGCCCGCCTGCGCCGCGTGGTCGCCGAGAACGTCTCGTAGCGCCCAATGGAGGACATGGGTGCCGGTGTGGCTCCTCCTGGTTGCATCACGCCGGGGCGAGTCGATCGTCGCCCTGGCCTGCTGACCCACCGCCAGATAGCCGGAATCGACCCTGAGCCGGTGCCCGTGGAGCCCCTGGAGCGCATGTTGGGTGTCGACAACCACCCCGGAGCCGGTCTCGGTCTCGATGATCCCGGTATCGCCCACCTGGCCGCCCGACTCCCCGTAGAACGGGGTGCGGCTGAGGAACAGCTCCACCTGACGCCCCTGGTCCGCCCGATCGATGGTCTCCCCGTCGGCCACCATCGCCAGGATCTGCCCGTCGGCGATGTCGGTCTCGTAACCGACGAAATCGGTGAGACCGGTCACGTCGAGCACCGAGCGATAGATCTCCTGGGCCACCGCTTCGTCCCCGCCCTTCCAGGCGGCACGCGCCCTCTTCCTCTGCTCGGCCATCTCTGTTTCGAACCCGGCCGTGTCCACCTCCACCCCGCGCTCGGCGGCAATCTCCCTGGTCAGCTCCACGGGAAAGCCGAAGGTGTCGTGCAACTTGAACACCGTGGCCCCGGAGAGTGTCCCCGCCCCTTCGCTCTGCAGCTCGGCATCGAGCAGTTGGTGGCCCGACTCGAGGGTCCTGCGAAACCGCTGCTCTTCCCTGGTGACCACCTGATTGATGAATCCCCTCCGGTCGACGAGGTCGGGATACCAATCGCCCATGGCCTCGATCGTGGCGTCGACCAGGAGCGGGAACACCAGACCCTCTCCCCCGTACTGCCAGGCGTGACGGACCGCACGGCGAAGAATGCGGCGGAGCACGTAGCCCCGGCCGTCGTTGGAGGGGATGACACCGTCGCTGATCAGGAAGGTGACCGCCCGTCCGTGGTCGGCGAGGATCCGCAGCGAGACGTCGTGCCCGCCGTCCTCGCCGTAGACCAACCCGGTGTAGGCCGCAGCCGCCTCGCGGACATGGGAGGTGGTGTCGATGTCGAAGACGGAAGGGACTCCCTGAAGCACGGACGCCACCCGGTCCAGACCCATGCCGGTGTCGATGCTCTTGGCCGGCAGCTCACCGACGACGTGATATGGCTCGTCCTGGATGTTCTGCATGAAGACCAGGTTCCAGATCTCCACGAAGCGGTCTTCGCCACCACCGATCGGACCCCCATCCTCACCGTGCTCGGGCCCACGATCCCAGAAGATCTCCGAGGACGGTCCGCAAGGGCCAGGAACACCCATCT
>DATHUL010000200.1:0-4193 GCA_035462285.1 Acidimicrobiia bacterium | reverse complement strand
ATGGAACTGAAACCAGGGCTCCTCGGCGATCGCCTCCACCAGGGAGCCGACCCCACCCCATCCGTACTCGGGTCGGGTCGACGACGCAACCGCTCCTCCCAGGGCGGCCGCCATCGCCTGGGCCCCGAAGCAGATCCCGAGCATCGGGACGCCGGCGCCGGCCAGCCGGCTGATGAAGTCGAGCTCGGGGGCGACCCAACCCCGAGCCCTGGGGTCGTAGACCGACCAGGGGGACCCCATCAGCACCACCAGGTCGTGGTCGGTGTCGGGGAAGACGGCGGTCACCTCCGGGTCGGACCCGTCCTCGACCACCACCAACGGGTCGAGTGCGATCCCGCGCCGCTCCAGGTGAGCACCGACCCGCTCCGGGGTCGACAGAGGGTCGTGTTCGATGACGAGCGCTCGCACCGGGGGGCAGGGTATCAACCGGAGCCGTCGTTGCACCCCGACTCCCGCTTGATACTGTTTCGGGGCGAGTGAGCGAGATCCCCTACACCCGCGTCCGCTTCCTGTGGCCCGACCATCTCGGGCTGGCCCGGGGCAAGTACCTCTCGGCGAGGCGGGCAGCCGAAGGGTCCAACCACTGCGTCGCCCTCTTCTCGCTCCAATTGAACAGGGAGATGATCCCCTTCCCCGGCGCGCACCACGAGAGCTTCCCCGACGTGGAGGCACGCTTCCCGACCGAGGGGATCCGGCCGGGATGGGAGAAGGACACCGGGGTGGTGGTCGCCTCGATCAGCAAGGACGGGGTACCGGTCGAGTTGGCTCCCCGATCCATCCTGGAGAGGGTCATCGGTGAATGGGAGGAGGCCGGCTACAGCCCATTGGTCGGCATCGAGCTCGAGGCATTCCTGTTCGAGCCCGATGGGGCCCGGGGCTGGAGACCGATCCACACCCCCGGCTCCTACGTGTACGGGACCGGCACCGCGGTCGACCCGACCGGGACGATCGAGGAGATCATGGACAGGGCTCACGACGCGGGCATCGAGCTCGAGTCGGTCAACTCCGAGTACGACGACGGCCAGTTCGAGCTGACCCTCCGCTATGCACCGGCGCTCCAGGCGGCGGACGATGCCTTCCTGTTCAGGGTGATGGCCAAGGAGGTCGCGGCGAAACGGGGCTATCTGCTCGCCTTCATGGGGAAGCCGATCACGGAGAGAGGCGGGAGCGGGATCCACGTCAACTTCTCCCTGGCCGACGAGCTGGGAGACAACGCCCTGTCCGACCCGTCGAGTCGCGACGGGCTCAGCGACCTGGCCTATCACTGCATCGCCGGGCTGGTCCACGACCACGTCTCCATGACCGCCCTGGTCGCGCCAACGGTCAACGCCTACAAGAGGCTTCGCCCCGGTGCGCTCAACGGCTTCTACGCAAACTGGGGCCTCGACCATCGGGGGGTGGCGGTGAGGGTCCCGCCCAGCGACGGAGCCGGCACCCGGTTGGAGCACCGGCTCGCCGACGGTGCGGCGTCGGTCCATGTCGCCATCGCCGCCACATTGGTATCCGCCTTGCGGGGTGTGACCCTGGGCCTCGATTGCCCGCCCGCCGAGACCCAGGATTGCGTCACCGGAGCGGACGCCGATGTGACCGTCCCACCGGATCTGGGCGCGGCCCTCGACGCCCTGGAGAGCGACAAGGACTTCGTGGAGGCCTTCTCGCCCGCCTATGTGGAGGGATTCCTGGCGGTGAAACGGGCCGAGTGGGAGCGGTTCACCAAACACACCACCGATTGGGAGATCGCCGAGTACCTGGAGTACTACTGAGCGAGGGTCACAGCCATTCGGGGGTGGAAACGCCCCCGGCCGAGCCGACGCCGGGCAAGCCGCGATGTCAAGACGCCGGGACGGACCGGGGCGGGGTGGGGCTTAGTGCTCGCCGAGGGAGGCGGGAGCGGATCCCTGGCCGGTCCCGACGTACTTGACTGTCAAGTCGAGCTCATTACCCGCGGGCCACGAAGCTCAAACACGACATCTCAGGTCCGGGTGACCCCGTCGATCACCAGTTCGTCGACGATGCCGACCACGACGGCCCGGATCGCCCCCCATTCCAGACCCAGGATCTGACGGGCCGAGCTGCCTTCGTCGAGGATGAGCACCTTGTCGCCCACCCCGGCGTCGACCACGTCGACCGCGATGACGTAGCCGGAAGGCCTCCCATCCACATCCTGGAGGTCACAGAGCAGAAGCCGATGCCGGTCGAGGACGGGGATGCTGATCGTGGAGACGACGGTCCCCACCACCGTTCCCAGCTTCATCACTCCTCCTCGAGGTGGACGTCGTCGACTATGCCGACGATGGCGTGGTCGACCGGGACGAACCGTTCCGGAAGAGCCTCGGCCGCCTCGCGCGAGGCGACGAAGTAGACCAGCTCGCCGGGCCCGGCCATCGACACCGCATCGGCCGCGACCAGGGTCGCTCCCTTGGGGGCCTGGGTCTTGTCGAGGGGCTGGACGATCAGGAAGCGCACCCCGTCCAGGCCGGCCACCCTCTCCGTCGCCACCACCCTTCCCAACACACGACCCAGCTGCATCTCAGGCCTCTCCCGGAGCCGACACCCGCTTCAGGAAATGGAGATCTGCCCGCAGGTTCTCCGCCATCTCCTCGTGGAGCTGGGCGATGAGGTCGGAGCGGACCAAGGCGCGGTGGCTCTCGGCGCGGGCCACCGCCGCCTCCAGTGCGGCCTCCACCCCGCCGACCACGCCGGAGAAGAGCACATAGCCCTTGCCTCCCAGCCCGTCTGCCAGGCGAATGGCGGCCAGCTCGACGTCCGCCGCCTTCACCCCGGCGTCGGCCGCGTCGATGGCGGCCGCCACCGAGGACGTCTCAACCACGCCCAGAGCCTCCTCACCGACCAGCGCCCGCCGGGTGTCGCCGGTGACAGCCGTTGCCACGGAAGGATGGACGTCGGGCAGGAACACCATGTCGAGCAGCGACTCGGAGCCGATGGTTGATCCGACCTCGACTGCCTCCTCGACACTGGCCGTGTCACCTTCGACCAGGATCAGGTACTTGCCCGGGTGCACCGTCCCGGCGTAGATGACGCCGAGCGGAGCGGCCTTGACCATGGCATCGCCGGAGACGATGCCGGCGCTGATAGAGCCGAATTCGAAGATGGCGATCGCCGGGTCGCGCTCAGACAATGCGCAGGGCCCCGACCACGGTCACCCGTCGCACCCGTGAGAAGGTGCGGGGCCGGGTCAATCCCTCCCCGGTCGGGCTGGCGATGGAGAAGGAGGTGAAACCCTCTCCGCCCTGGCCCAGACCGTTGAAGTTGGAGCCGTTGGCCACGAAGATGCTGCAGTTCATGGCCCGGGCCATCCGGGTGATGGTCTCGACGTTGGTGCTGTGGATCGAGGCGGTGTGCCGGAAGCCGTGCTCGGAGCGCACCGCCAGGTCGATGGCATCGTCGACGTTGCCGACACGGACCACCGGCATCACCGGCATCATCTGCTCGGTCCACACCAGGTTGTGGTCCCGGGGCACCTCGGCCAGGAGGAGCCGGATGTCGCCCTCTACGCTCACCCCGATCTCGGCCAGGATCTTGCCCGCGTCCTTCCCGATCCAGTCGGTGTCGATCATGCCCGGCTTACCCGGCGGCCCCATCTCCTTGAAGATGACCCGCTCCAGCCGCTTCAGCTCGTGCTCCTTGAGCCGGTAGGCGCCGGCCGAGACCATCGACTGGACCAGGCGATCCGCCACGGTGTCGACCACGATGGTCGTCTTCTCGTCGGTGCAGATCACGTTGTTGTCGAACGAGGCGCCCTTGACGATGGCCCGGCCCGCATTCTCGATGTCGGCGGTCTGATCGACCACGGCCGGCGGGTTGCCCGGCCCGGCGGTGATCGCCTTCTTGCTCGTCTTGAGCGCCTCCTTGACCACTCCCGGTCCGCCCGTCACCAACAGGACCCGCACCTCGGGGTGGTTCATCAGCTCCTTGGCCGATTCCAGGGTGGGCGAGGGGATTGCCGTGACCAGGTCGGGGGGCCCGCCTGCCCCGATGATGGCCCGGGTCAGGATCTGGACGTTCTCCACAGAGACCATGCGGGCGTTGGGGTGCACGTTGAAGGTGACCGCGTTGCCCGCCGACACCATGGCGATGGAGTTGTTGATGATGGTCGAGGTGGGGTTGGTGGTCGGGGTGATCGAGCCGATCACCCCGAAGGGGGCATATTCGGTCACCATCATCCCGGCATC
>DATHUL010000199.1:0-2911 GCA_035462285.1 Acidimicrobiia bacterium | reverse complement strand
TGGGAGCAGCCGAATTCTCCTACATCTTCGGCAACCCCGGCGACAAGCCCTTCGTCGGCGACTTCAACGGCGACGGAGTCGACACCCTGGGACTGCACCGGGAGTCGACCGGGTTCGTCTACTTCCGCCAGACCCACACCCAAGGCATCGCCGACTCAGAGTTCTTCGACGGAGACCCCGGAGACCGGTTCGTCTCCGGCGACTGGGGCATCGTCGACAACATCGACACCCCCGCCATCTTCCGACCCTCCAACTCGGTCTTCTACTTCCGCTACTCCAACACCCACGGGGTGGCCGAAGAGACCCTCGGCTGGGGCATTTCCAGCTTCCTTCCCATCGCCGGCAACTGGGGTGCGGTGACCCCCGGTGGCCCGGTGCCCGATCCCGGTGGCCCCGGTCCCGGTGGTCCGGGCGGGCCGGGCACCCCGCTGCCCCTCTCCCTCTCCGGGTCGTTGACTACCGCGGTGACCCAGGTCGGGTATTCGGCTCAATTGTCGATCCAGGGAGGGACACAGCCCTACACGGTGCAGAAGGTGTCCGGGCCCGCCTGGGCCGCGGTTTCCAACACCGGCTTGGTCTCGGGGGTCCCGCCCAGCGGGGGCACAGGCAGCTTCACCCTGGAGGTCCGGGTCATCGATGCCACCGGGGCGCAGGTGACCACCCCCTTCCCGCTGAACGTTGTGGCCCAGTGCCAGGTCCTGAGCACGGTCCCGCTGGCGCAATGTCTGGCATTGGCCCAGCTCTACAACTCGACCGGTGGCAACGCCTGGACCGAGCGGATCAATTGGTTCACGAATCCAAACCCGTGCAACTGGTCGGGGATCCAATGTCTCGGCGTCAACGTGAGCCAGATCTCCCTCGACGACAACAACCTGAACGGCACACTGCCCGAGGCGGCATTCAGCCCCTTGGTCGGATTGACCCACCTCGATCTGGACAGCAACAACTTGATCGGGGCCATCCCGACCGCGTTGGGCACACTGCCGCTCCAGGTGCTCGACCTGGCCGAGAACGGGCTGGACGGGGTGATCCCTGCCGGCATCTGGACCCGGACCGGGCTGACCACCCTCGACCTGAACGACAACACCAACCTGATCGGCAACATCCCGCCTGAGGTGGCCAACCTGGTCAACCTGGTCAACCTCGATCTGGCCGACAACGGGTTCGGGCCGACCATCGCGGCCGAGTTGTGGACCCTTCCCGCCCTCCAGGTGCTGGACCTGGCCAACAACTCGTTCGCCGGGCCGTTGCCGGCTTCGTTCAACCTTCCCGCCATCATCGACATCGATCTGAGCGAGAACGGGCTGACCGGTGCCATTCCGGACGGGATCAACACCCTTGGGACCCAGTTGCTTAGTCTCGACCTGCATGACAACAACCTGGGCGGTCCGACCAACGTTCCAGGTGCCGACTCGCCAATCCCGCCGGAGATCGCCAACCTCACGGGGTTGGCCCCAGTAGTGGGCAGTCTGGAACTGCGGGGAAACCGGTGCTTCACCGCCGCTGAGCCTCCGCTCAACTTCGTTCAGACCCGGGACCCGGCTTGGAACAACGGGTGCACACCCTGAGACTCAGCCGTCGATAGGTAGATCCAGCGACGGGACGTCCCCCGGGGACGATCCCGTCGCTGGCGTTTGGGACCGGACTCGATCGACCACGCTGCCGATGAGGGGGGCCAGATCGGACGACCCGTCCACCGCGAGGACCTCCCAGCCGGCGCCGCCGGCCGCCTCCACCACGTAGTCGGCGCAGCGGGCGGAGTCGGCCAGGAACCGGGCCGGGTCGGTGTCGGTGCCCCAGAGACGTTTGGTCGCCTCCGGCTCACCTCTCCGGGCCAGCCGCTCGGCGGCGAGGTGGGTGTTCACCGTCAGATGGACCAGCAGGGCGGGCCGGGGTGAGGCGGCGAGGTAGGACGACAGATCGTCGTGGTCTGCCTCGGAGAAGCGGTGGGCGAAGCCGGTGATGGCCCGCTGGGCGAAACCCTCGTCGAGCAGCAGGAGGTCGTCGGGGCCCATCGCCGAGAGCGCCAATTGATACCTGGCCACCAGTTGCAGGAACCAGCGGATGACCAGATCGCTGCTCAGTTCGAAGTCGGATCGGCGCGCCTGGCCTCGGAGAAAGGCGGACACCGCCATCGGATAGGCGGCCATGAAATCGATCAGCGAGACGAGGAGGGCATTGGACCGGATGAACCCGCTCTCCGAGTAGCGGTGGAGCAGACCCTCGGGGAGACGGGTCATCACCGGATCGACGAGCCGGTCGCCCACACCTCGCTTCATGCCCAGGCTCACCGCCCCGGCCAGGGTGAATGCCGACGTGTTCGACGCAACCAGACGGGAGTGGACAGCGGCGGCCAGGGTGGTCTTTCCCGAGCCCGGGATGCCGAGGAATTCGACCGATCGCATGGTCAATCCCGACTCGAGCCGGTCTGCAACGAGTCGCGAGCGGCTGCCATGACCGACCCGAATTGGCCGTCTCCGATCTCCAGATGGTCGAGGAGATGACGGCGCACCACCTCCGCCTGGCCCGGCTCGGCCTCTGCCAGCTTTCTTCGCCCCGCCTCGGTCAGCGAGGCATAGCTACCGCGGCGATCGGTGGGACAGGCTCTCCGCTCCACCCAACCCATCCTCTCCAAACGGTCGACGCCGTGAGAGATGAGGCTCCGGGAGGAGACGGTGCCCTCGGCCAACTCGCCCATCCGCATCCCCCACTCGTCGGCGGTAGACCGTCTGGAGAGCAACCCGTGGTCGGCCAGGAAGATGCCGGCCTCGTGGAGACGACGGTCGAGCTCGTCGAGCAGCAGCCGGGTGGCCTCGAGATAGGTGTGCCGGGTGGTCTGGTCGGCCCCTTGCAGATTCACCGTGGGCGGAGACATGCCGCAATCATACCCTGCGATGGTTGAACTTCGAAT
>DATHUL010000198.1:0-7761 GCA_035462285.1 Acidimicrobiia bacterium | reverse complement strand
GACCTTCGATGGCCTTTTGGTTTGTGGGATGAGGAGGGAGAGATCTTGGACTCGCCGGCGCTTGGTGAAGCACTGCATCGTCTCGCCTCGAACCATCGTTGGACCTGGGTCTCCTCCTGCCGCGAGCTCCTCTTCTCGCTGCCTGGCGCCCGCCCCGACCGCCACCCGGCTGAAACGGTGGCCGATCTCGATGGGGGTCAGCTCGACAGCCTGCTCGCCGACACCGACTTCGGAGAACGGATAGCCGCCGAGATCGCCGACCTGGACCGGGCCACGGCCGATCCGGTGACCCCCTCCGTCGCCTACTGCTCGCCCGAGTTCGGCATCGACGCCCTGGTCCCCCAATACTCGGGCGGGCTCGGCGTGCTCGCCGGCGATCATCTCAAGGCGTCCAGCGATCGAGGGGTCCCGCTGGTCGGTGTCGGGATCTTCTACCGCCACGGCTACTTCGATCAGGCCATCACCGACGGCCGGCAGACCGAGACATACACAACGGTCGACCCGGCCGAAGTCGGGGCGGTCGATACCGGTGTGGTGATCGAGGTGCCTCTCCCCGGCCGGGAAGTGGCGGCCCGGGTGTGGCGGCTCGACGTGGGCCGAGTGCCACTCCTGCTCCTCGACACCGAGGTCGAGCCCAACAGGGACGTTGACCGCGCCATCGGGGACTGCCTCTACGGGGGAGACAGGGGTCACCGCCTCGACCAGGAGATGATCCTCGGTGTCGGCGGCGCCCGGGCCCTTGCCGCCCTGGGTTGGGAGGTCCCGGTCCATCACCTCAATGAGGGCCATGCCGGGTTCATCGTGTTCGAGCTGATCGATCGCAGGATCGAGGACGGAGACCTGGGATCCGCCCTGGAGCTGATTCGCCCCGGGCTTGTATTCACCACCCACACCCCGGTCCCCGCCGGGATCGACCGCTTCCATCGCGACCTGATCTTGCCCTATCTCGAGCCGTGGGGGCATCGGTGGCGTGTGCCGGTGGAGGAGATCTGGGCCCTCGGGCAGGACCCCGAGGACGAGGACATGTTCAACATGGCCGCACTCACCCTCCGACTCGCCGGCCACGCCAACGGGGTGTCCCGGCTCCACGGCGAGGTGAGTCGCGACCTGTTCGCCGGGGTCGGGATCGGGGAGAGGATCGGCAGCATCACCAACGGGGTCCACGCCCGGACCTGGGTCGGGCCCGACATCCAGGTCACCTTTGACCAGGTGCTGGGGCCGGCGTGGTCCGGCGGCGATCTGGAGATGTGGGATCGGATCGGGGAGATCGACGACGACCTGATCGTACGGGTCCGCGCCGCCGCCAACCGCCGACTGGCCGACCTGGTCTCGAACGCGACCGGCGACCCGCTCGATCCCGACGCCCTCGTGGTCGGCTTCGCACGCCGCTTTGCCCCCTACAAGAGGGCCACGCTCCTGCTCAGGGACCTGGACCGTCTCCACCGGCTCCTCGCCGACGGCACCCGGCCGGTCCACTTCGTGTTCGCCGGAAAGGCCCATCCTCAGGACGAGATGGGCAAGGCTCTGGTAGCGGAGGTCGTCGGCTATTCGGTCTCCGACTCGGCCCGGCAGAGATTCACCTTTCTCCCCGGGTATGACATGGACATCGCCCGCACCCTGGTCCAGGGCTGCGACATATGGCTGAACACCCCGATCCGGCCCCGGGAGGCATCGGGCACCAGCGGGCAGAAGGCCGTGCTCAACGGCGGGCTCAACTGCTCGATCCTCGACGGGTGGTGGGCCGAGATGTACGACGGCAGCAACGGCTGGGCGATCCCGGCCAGCGACGAGGACGATCCCGAGGCGCGGGATACCGCCGAGGCAGCGGCCACCTTCGACACGCTGGCCTCGATCCTGGAGATGTACCACACCGAGCGCCCCATCTTCCACGATCGCATCCGCCACTCCTGGCGCACCCTGGGCCCGAAGGTGACCGCGGCGCGAATGATCCGCGACTACGAATCCGAGGTTTATGGGCCGGCTCTGCACAGAGCGCGTCCCTGACCGCCTACCGCTGGAAGTGACGGCGAAACCAGGCCGCAGCCAGGTCTGCCACGATGTCGAGGGCGCCGGGCTCTTCGAAGAGATGAGTCGCACCCGGGATGATCTCGAGTGAGGTCTCGGCCCGCATCCTGGCCTGAGCCTCCCGGTTCAACTCCAGCACGGTCCGGTCCCGCTCCCCGACGATGAGCAGGGTCGGTGCTCGCACCAGCGAGAGCATCTCCCCGGCCAGATCGGGGCGGCCACCGCGGGACACCACGGCCGAAACCTGGTCGGGTCGATCCCCGGCGGCGATCAGAGCGGCGGCCGCACCGGTCGATGCCCCGAACAGCCCGATCGGGGCGGTCCCCGTCCCCCGGAGCCAATCGATCGCACCCACCACTCTCCCGCCCAACATCGCCACGTCGAACCGATGCTCCCCGGTGCGTCGGTCCACCGCCTCCTCCTCCGGCGTGAGCAGGTCGAGCAGCAGGGTGCTGAGCCCGTCGAGGTGGAGCAGGTCGGCGACATGACGGTTGCGGCCACTGTGCCGGCTGCTCCCGCTCCCGTGGGCGAACACCACTGTTCCGAGCGACGTCCCGTCGGGCCCGCCGAAACTGGCCTGAAGGGTCGGGCCCTGGCCGGTGTCGATGGTCGTCTCTCGATACATTCGGCGAGATCCCCCCTACTCGTTGGTGGCGACCGACGCTCACGGTGCTTCGCCGGTCGTCGCCGAAAGCTACCCGCCTCCTCGGTTCGCCGACCGGGGCAGATCGGGCCGAGATAGTTTTGTCCCGCTCCCAGCGGAGGGACAGGACCACGACATGAGCCTCACCGCCCGACAACTGAACCGGGCCACGCTCGGCCGGCAGATGCTCCTGCAACGTGAGTCTCTCGACGTGGCCGATGCGGTCCGGCGTCTCGTCGCCCTCCAGGCGCAGACGGCAGCCTCCCCGTACCTGGCCCTGTGGAACCGGCTGGTCGACTTCGATCCGGCCGACCTCGACACCGCATTCGCCGAGCGCACCGTGGTCAAGGCATCACTGATCCGCCTCACGCTCCACGCCGTCAACGGGACCGACTACCCCCGGTTCCACAATGCGATGCTGCGCAGTCTGCGCGCCTCCCGGCTCACCGACACCCGGTTCACGTCGACCGGGCTGTCGGTCGACGAGGTCGATGCCCTCCTCCCCGGTCTGATCGAGTTCCTGGCCAGTCCCCGCAGCGGCGCCGAGATCGAAGATTGGCTCGAGTCCCGTCTCGGCGACCGATACCCTCGACTGTGGTGGGCTCTGCGCATGTTCGCCCCCTTGCACCACGCCCCGACCGGTGGACCGTGGTCGTTCGGATCGTCGTCCTCTTTCGTCGCCGCCCCAACCCGATCGGGTCCGGAGAACGAGTCGGTGCAGTGGCTCTTCCTGCGGTATCTGGAGGCGTTCGGTCCGGCCACGGCGCAGGACTTCGCGCAGTTCACGATCCTGCGCCGGCCGGTGGTGCTCGCCGCGCTGCGAGAACTGGGCGACCGGGTCGAGGTGCTCGAAGGCGAGGACGGAGCAACGCTGTACGACGTGCCGGGGGGCATGATCCCAGGCGAAGGTGTCTTCGCCCCGCCCCGGCTGCTGCCGATGTGGGAGAGCATCCTGCTCGCCTACTCCGATCGCAGCCGGGTCACCCCGCCGGAGTATCGAGCGCTGGTGTTTCGGCGCAACGGCGACGTTCTCCCCACCCTGCTCGTCGACGGCTATGTCGCCGGTGTGTGGCGCCCGGTCGAGGGCGGCATCGAAGCCACGGCATTCCATCGGCTCGACGAGGACACCTGGAGGGAGCTCGGCGCAGAAGCCGGGGATCTGGTGTCGTTGCTGGCCGATCGCGAGGCAATGGTCTACCGCCGCTACGCCCATTGGTGGGCCAAGGAGATGCCGGGCGCCGAGGTCCGGTTGCTCCCCGGGTGACGCCCCGGGCCACTTTGGTGTCTAGGAGACCGATTCGGTGTTGTCGGGCTTGACCACCAGGACGTCGCAGGTGGCGAGTTGGATGGCGCGGTGACTGGTGCTGCCCAGGATCAGGGAAGCGAAGTCACCGCGGCCCCTGGTCCCCACCACCAGGACGGAGGCTTCGACATCGGTTGCATAGGCGACCAGCACGTCGGGCGGATAGCCGTCGAGATCGACCCTGGTCACCGGCACCCCGGCCCGGGAAAGGGTCGGCTCCAACTGCGACCAGACCGCTCGGCGCTCCCCCTCGGCGATCTCCCCCATGTCGATCGGCACTTCCATGTAGATCATGGGGGGATTGAACACGTGCACCACATGGAGCTCGGCTTCCCTGCGCCGCGCCTCGTCGCAGGCTCGACCGAGGACCTTCACCGCATGATCTGAAGAGTCGACACCTGCTACCACGACCATCTTCGGACCTCCTTCGTCCCCATTCTCGCAACGGCCCGGGTGTAGGGCCACCGTCGCATGTTGGGACTACCAGTGACTTCCGGCCCTTTCCATGGGCACGGTCCTGCGCGCATAATCGAGAGATGACCCAGAGCAATGCCGCGCCCTCACCCAGCCGGTTGAGCAAGGCCCAGGATCGGCGTCGTCTCCTGGCCGAGGAGATGAGGGACCTGGAGAAGATCGTCGCCGGCCCGGCCTCGGCCCACGATTGGCTCGACCGGGTCGAGACAGGCTTGTCCGACCTACGTCAGGCCCTGGACGCGCACATCGCCGAGGTGGAGGGACCGGACGGCCTGCTCGCCGAGATCGTGGAAATGGCGCCACGGCTCTCCGCCCAAACCGACCAACTGAGAGAGGACCACATGGAGCTCCTCGGAGCGTGGCTACGGGCCGAGGCGACGGTGAGAGCGGCCCGCGGCGACGGGGCCGACCTCCGTGCCCTGATCCGGCGCAGAGTGGTCAACCTGATCGGACATCTGACCATGCACCGGCAGGCGGGCTCGGACCTGGTCTTCGAGGCATACAACGTCGACATCGCGGCCTCTGACTGAGTGCTAGGGGGAAAATGAGAAGGGGGCGGCCGAAGCCGCCCCCTTCTCCGCTCCGGGCGGGTGTCAGGGAGAGCTGGTCACTTGTTGTGACCCGGAGCGGACCCGGAATTCCCTGGACGATCTGATCCCGTGGCGGCGGGCGGCCCGGCGTGATCCGGTCTGCCCGCATGCTCGGGCCGGCCGTTCCCGGTCTGGGCGTCGAAACCGGTCTCCCCGGCCTCGGTGCCGGAGCCTCGCTCGCAGTCGGTCTCGACACTGGTGAAGTCGATGGCGCCGATGTCCCCCATCGTCACCGGGTCCACCTCCTCGTCACCAGTCTGGACCTGCTGATCGCCCTGGCCGAGCCCGGACTGGGCCAGGTGTCGCACCACACAGCCGCGGCGAGCGCCCTCGTAGAGGCGGTTGAACAGCTTCATGAACATGCCATGGTTGAC
Organism: Acidimicrobiia bacterium; assembly: GCA_035462285.1. Lineage (GTDB taxonomy): Bacteria > Actinomycetota > Acidimicrobiia > Spongiisociales > ZC4RG35 > JARDZU01. Next base: position 2,352 of record DATHUL010000198.1, on the reverse strand, counting down.
CTGGCCGTTGGGACCGGGGACATTGCCACCGCTCACCCCGCACTCACCATCTGCGCCCATATAGGCGATCGGTGCTTCGGCCGGCACCTGATCGTCGGCCACCTCGTCGGCGGGCCGGTTGGGGAACAGCACCGCTCCTGCCTCGTCCTCGAGATTGTCCACCGGCACCACACCTTGGTCATCGGTGGTGCCATAGGTCGCGGTGAGCGTCCCGTTCTCGAGAGTGCAGTCGTAGACCCCGTCGAGACGTGAGATGCCCCAGACGAACACCCGATTGACCAGGTCGTAACCGAAGTTGAACAGGGTGTCGGCTTTCTCGTCGGCTTCGGTCTCCACCTCGGCCACTGCCTCGTCGGCGGCGAACGCCACGGCAGAGCCGGAGAGCAGGCCGATCAAGGCCAGGATGGTGATACCGGTGCGTTTCAGTCTGTGCATATGAATCCCTCAGGGCGTCCCCGACTCACTGAGGTAATCGACCGAAGACCGGTTTGGGGTACGCAGCACCAGACTTCTATTGAGCGACCGCCCGGTTTCCGGCCGGGGCGTCACCAAAGTGACGCCCCGGACCGGGTGTGGCTTCACCATCACGCTCGCCGACCGGGAGCCGGCCAAGCACATGTCCCGACACTCGAGGAGGAGAGTCTTGTCGGCTTGCTCCGCGCCCCCGGTCGTCGTCCCATCGTCCGGGCAACCACACCACTCACTCAGATCGATGTCCATCGGGAGCGAGACACCGACCCGGCCAGCGATCGGAACGCTATGAGTGCCTCGTTACGGGAGGGTCAACGAGGAGTCACGACCTGGTTAAGCGATCGGAACCGCCCGCACCGCTCCGGGGACCCGAGCCAGGACGTGGTCCCAGCCGGTGTCGTAGTTCTCCCGCATCCGGTCTCCATCGGCGCCTCGCGACTCCCATCCGTCGTGGACCAATGTCACCTCGGTTCCCTCTGCGGTGTGCCGGAAGGTGATCTCCACGTGGGTCGCCGAGGAGAGTGGCAGGCCCGGATACCAGTCGAACCCGACCCGCTCGGTCGGCTCCCAAACGGTCACCCGTCCCCATTCGTGCTCCACGCCCTGTCTGGTTGTCTCGTAGACCCGTCCCCCGACCTCGGGCTCGACCCGGGCGTCGACGGTGTCTTCTCCCCCGACCGAGTGGGTGTGCAAGGGCCACCACTCCCCCATCCTGGTGGTGAACAGCTCGAACACCATCCCCGGCTCACCGGGAACGGTCACGACCTTCACCAACGGCTCGATCCGATCCGGGCCTGACTTGCCCATGTCCTTCTCCATCTCTCTCTGGGCGAAGGCGGCAAAGTCCCCCATCGCCATGTTCCACATCTGATCCACCCACTCCCTCAGCGCGGCCATCCCGGTCGGGTCCGCCGAGTAGACCCGGCGGTTCCCGATCGAGGTGACCCGGGCCAGTTCGGCGTCGACCAGCACCTTGAGGTGCTGGGAGACGGCGGGGCGGCTCACCGGTAGCAGTGCCGCCAGGTCGGCGACCGAGCGCGGTTCCTCGAGCAGCATCGTGTAGATGGCTCGCCTCGTCTCCACCGCCAGCGCATCGAGCTGGGAATCGACCATGGCCGCTATCGTAAGTCTTGACTTACCGTAAGTCAAGACTTACGGTCTTCGACCATACCTCATGCACAACGTCGCGCATTCGTGACGCCCTGCATTAGGAACGCGGTTCAGATCTTGGGGAGCTTGAACCCGGACTTCTCCACGACATAGTCGCGCGACTCGGAGACCATGCGACGCACCGCGGGCCAGTCGACGTGGAGGAGTTTGCCGCCGCGCTTCATCGCCCGACCGGCGATGAAGACGGAGTCGACGTTGGAGGTGTCCATTCCCGCCACCACGGCCGCCACCGGGTCGTTGATCGGGGTGACATTGATCTTGTCGGTGCGGAGCATGATCAGATCGGCCGCCTTCCCCACGGTGAGGCTCCCCACCTTGTCCTCCAGCCCGTTGGCCCGTGCCCCCTCCATCGTGGCGTACCAGAGCACGTCGCGCATGGTGATGGCGGGTCTGCCCGCCTGTTCGGCCAGAGCGTGCTGGAGCGAGATGACCGAGCGCATCTGGGTGAACATGTCGTTGGGGACGTTGGTCTCGACATCGATGCTGAGCGAGGGGTTGAGGCCACGATCGAGGAACTTCTGGATCGGGGGCATCCCATGGCCCATCATCATCTCCACCGGGGAGGCCAGCGACACGGTGCCGCCGGTGTCGACGATCATCTGGATCTCGGTGTCGTTGAGGGTGGTGCAATGGATGTAGGTGGTGTCGGCGCCGAGGAGACCGGCCTCACCCATCTCCTGCACCTTGGCATCCTGCCCGTAGGTCCCCACC
>DATHUL010000197.1:0-13084 GCA_035462285.1 Acidimicrobiia bacterium | reverse complement strand
AGCGGTCCCGGCTCGACGGAAGGAGTGCACGAGACCTGGCCCGGCGCCACCTCCTTGGACGTGGTGATCCGGACGGTTGGTGGTCCTTCGAAGAGGAGTCCGACTCCGGCGGCATGCTCGGCCAACGCTCGTTCCAGCTTTCGCTCCAGAGTGGACGGGTCGACGTCGAGGTCTTCCGGGTTCACGGTCAGCACGTACTGGTTTGCGGTCGCCGGTCCTGATTCGTGGCGGTACCGGCTCAGATCGGCCTCCCGGGCGATGCGCCCTGCCATCTCCGAAGGATGCAGTCGACCCGAGAAGACACGCCCGGCGGCGCCTTCGAAGAGGCGTTCCAGGCGACGCTCCAGGCTCCGGGCCAGACTCATCGGGGAGAGGTTACGGCCGCCCCGGGACAGTGCCGCCGACTACCGGAATCTGCGGCCCACGGTACGATTCACGTGACCGGGCGAGTGGCGGAATTGGCAGACGCGCAGGATTCAGGTTCCTGTGATCGCAAGATCGTGGGGGTTCAAGTCCCCCCTCGCCCACCGTGACTTCAAGTGGGGGCGACCCCCCTTGTATCCCCCTTGTATCCCCCGACATGGTGTGGTCTCGCGTGGCGAGCTGGGAGTAGCGCCGGGATCCTTGTGTCCCCCGTCGCCGCCTTTCGTACCTCAGACGTTCGATCCGCTATCGAGGGTTCGAGCCGGCGCCGATCTTGGGTTCGATTGTGTCCGCTTCCGGAGCCGGAAAACGTTGGGTTCTCCGAATAACGTACCGAGTGAGCATCACGCTGAGAGTCCCCGGTATCAGCCCGATCAGGAGGACCTCGTCGAACGACAGTCCATCGATATTGGGCTGCAGTTCCGCCTCGGTCGCCCATCCAAACCAGACCTCGCTGATGAACAGCCCGCCGACGAAGTAGGCGGCACCGGCGATGATCCAGAGCCATCGCGTGGTGGTCCTCCCGGCCACCACCTGGGCGATGACGCCAAAGCCGAGCGACATGAGGAAGAGGACCCCCAATCCTTGGAGTCCGATGTCCCACTGCATGACCCTCACCTCCTTTCTGCGGGACGTCCCCCCGACCGTCCGCGTCCCCATCGTCCGACCGGCCCCGACCGGTCGCTAGAGCCGGATGGCCCCTTTTGAGCGCGGGGTCCTCCCACCCGGGAAGCCTCCCGGGAAACGGAGTTCGGCTTCTTTCAACCGACCGCAAGGACTTATGGTTCACCTTCTGTCTCATCTGATCCAACGACGTGATCCTCGATCCCGCTAGACCGAGAAGACGGGTGATCGGCCGTCTTCTTTGGCCGGCTGTGGTGACTGCCGCGGCGGTCGTCGCGGTGGTGGTCTCGAGTGCCGGCTCCGACACGCGTGCCGAGCTGGAGTACCTGGAAGTGATGCACGAGACTGCGTCCGATCTGGCCTTGGGGGGTGAGACCCTGCGTGTCGTCATCTCCCGTCTCTCCCGGATCGAGCGGACCGAGCTGGTCACCGCCACCGACGGGATAAGGGAGAACCTCGAAGCCGGGCTGGAACTGGTCGAGGTGGGTGCGCCGTCAGAGACCCTGGTCGCGGCCAACGCCCTCTATCGCCAGGCGCTGGAGGCCTGGACGGTAGGAGTCAGCGGGTTCACCTCGGGCATCCAGGCGGCGGCGGACGATCCAGCGAGCACTGTCGTCGTGGACAACATCGCCAATGCCCTCGCCGAGCTTCGGGCCGGCGACAGGCTCTACGCCGACCTGGTGCGCGAGCTCGGTCGTGAAGAGGTGCCCGAGCCGGTCGGCCCGATGCCGGAACTGGTCATGGTGCCGGCGGCAGGCGAGTTGCTCACCCTGTCCATCGCCTACGTAGAGGCGTCGCGGTCTCCGAACAGCGGGATAGCGCTGCGACCCGGACTCAGGGTCGCTTCGATCGTCTCCGATCCGCTGTGGAGGGTGAATCCGTCGGATCAGGCCGTAGTCCCGGCCACCGACCAGGTCGCGTTCTCGGTGGTGGTCACCAACGCAGGCAACGTGGCGAGTGATCCGGAGCGTCTCGACCTCACGGTGGGAGGCACCTCGGACCCTTTGACCTTCAACGAGACTGTGCCGGTGCTCGAGCCGGGGGAGCAGACCGCGATCCAGTTCCTCGAGATCCCGGTCACGCCCGGTGGCCTCTACGAGGTGGTGGCCAGTCTCTCCGAGTTGACCAACGACACCAGCCTCGAAGACAACACATTGAGCGTGGTGTTCCAGGTGAACGAAGAGGGTTAGCCCGAGAGAAGGCCATGGGCGGTCACTCGGTACCATCGACGCCCCGATGATCGACCCGAGACTGCTCCGAGAAGACCCAGAGGCGATTCGTGACTCACTGCGCCGTCGCGGCTCCAAGGTCGATCTCGATGCTCTGATCCGGCTGGAGTCTCAGCTGCGCGCCGCCCGTCAGGCGGCGGAGGAGCTGAGGGCGGGGCAGAAAGAGGCGGGGCGTGAGATCGCCGGTCTGGACGGCGAGGCCAAGGAGAAGGCAATTGCCGGTGTCGCCGACCTCGCCGCCAGGGTCAAGGAGGCCCTCGCCACCGTCGACCGTTTGGAGGAGGAGTTCGAAGTAGCCCTTCTCGAAGTGCCCAACCTGGTCGCCGCCGACGCCGCCGACGGGTTCGCCGAGGAGGACAACCTCGAGGTGAAACGGGTCGGCGAGCCGCTGACCGAAGGGACCGACCACGCCACCCTCGGCGAGCGGCTCGGGATCATCGACACTGCCCGCGGTGCCAAGGTCTCGGGGAGCCGCTTTGGCTATCTGAAGGGCAGAGGGGCGATGCTCGAGTTCTCCCTGGTCCGATGGGCCATGGACCATCTGGTCGCCGAAGGCTTCACCCCCATGGTGCCTCCGGTGCTGGTCCGCGAGGAGGCCTTGACCGGGACCGGGTTCTTCCCCGAAGCGAGAGAGCAGGTCTACGAGATCCCCCGCGACGAGCTCTTCCTGGTGGGTACCGCCGAGGTGCCACTGGCTGCCTACCACGGAGACGAGATTCTCGCTCCGGACGAGATGCCCTTGCGCTACGCCGGTTTCTCCACCTGTTTTCGGCGGGAGGCGGGAACCTACGGGAAGGACACCGCCGGGATCTTCCGGGTTCATCAATTCGACAAGGTGGAGATGTTCGTCTTCATCTCCCCGGAGGATTCGGCGGCGGAGCATGACCGTCTGCTCGCCGTGGAAGAGAAGCTGGTCGGGGAGCTGGAGGTCCCCTACCGGGTGGTGAACGTGGCCGCAGGCGACCTGGGGGCGTCGGCGGCGAAGAAGTACGACATCGAGGCCTGGTTCCCTGGCGAGCAGAATTACCGGGAGATCACGTCCTGCTCCAACACCACCGACTTTCAGGCGCGCCGGCTCAAGGTGAGGACGAAGACCGAGCGGGGCAACGAGGTGGTCCACACCCTGAACGGGACCGCCTGCGCGGTGGGGCGGACCATCCTGGCCCTGATCGAGAACCACCAGCAATCGGACGGGACGGTGGTCATCCCCGAGGCGCTGCGTCGCTACACCGGGTTCGATGTCATCGAACCGTGAGTGACGTATCCGATCCGATCTTCGCCCGGATCGCGGCCCGCTATGACCTGGTCAACAGGATCCTCTCGCTGGGCCGTGAGAAGCGATGGCGGGCCCGCGGCATCGCCATGCTCCAGCCCGGGACCGTGCTCGACCTGGGCTGTGGCACCGGGACCACCGATTTCGATGACAGGACGGTGGTCGGTCTCGATCCGGTGCTCGAGATGCTGGCCCTGAGCCCGTTGCGGGACCGGGTGGTGGGGGTGGGGGAGTCGCTGCCGTTTCGCGACGCCTGCCTCGACGGCGTCTTCAGCGGGTTCGTCTTCCGCAACCTCGACTCGGTGGACGCGACCCTGGCCGAGATCCACCGGGTGCTTCGACCCGGTTCTTCTGCGGTGGTGGTCGACCTGAGCCGACCCCGAAACCGTGTCCTCCGATTGCTCCACCGGATCGGGACCGCCATCACTCTCCCCCTGGTCGGCCTGGTCTTTGCCGGCGCCCCCCGCGAGTACTGGTACTTGCACCGCTCCCTCGACTCCCTCCCTCCGCCCGAGACCATGTTCCAGGGTCACGACCTCGTCGTCGACCAGGTCTGGCGGATGGGCCTGTTCGGCTTCGTTTACGGGGCCAGGCTGCGAAAACCGCGTTCCTAATGCAGGGCGTCACGGATATGTGACGTCCTGCATTCGGTTGGCGACCTCCAACACGAAACGTTCACCGTCGGCATAGTGATGACATCGTGGACCAGGAGAGATGGTGACCGTCGCGGCACTCCGGTTTGGCATGGAGGGCGTGGAGCGGGCCGGGTGGAAGGGTCCCCGCCCCTCCCACCGGATCGTCCTGGTCGGTCTCGCCCTGATTGCCACATACGCCGCTTCGACCCTGCTCGACATCGCCCTCCCCCCTCCAACTGGTGACCACGCCGTGGGCCGGGCGAGCTGGATATGGGTGGATGGTTCGAGGCCCGAACCCCACACGCCCGATGCGCACGATGTGAGGTCGGTGCCGGTCCGGGCTTGGTATCCCGCCCGACCGGGGACCGGTCAACCAGCCGGCTATGTCGAGGATCTCGACGTCATCGAAGCGGGCCTGAAAGCGAGTGGGGAGCTCAGCTGGCTGGAGACCCTCGGTCTGAGGATGGTCCGACACCAATCGCTCCAGGGAGCCGACGTGGCGGCGAGTGACGCCGGTTTTCCCGTGCTCATCCTCTCGCCCGGCAACGCCACCAACGTCGGCTTCTACAGCGCTCTTGCCGAGGACCTGGCATCGAAGGGGTACGTGGTCATCGGCATCGATCATGCCTTCCAGGTGGCTGCCGTCCGCATCGAAGACGGATCGGTGGCCGTGTACGACCAGTCGTTGGATGCCGCGTTCGAGTTGATCGGGCTGAAGATCGAGGAGCGGGTCGCCGACATGGCGTTCGTCCTGGAACGGATCCGCGAGGGGACAGGTGACATCGAGTTCCTCGCACCCAGCCTCGACCTGGACCGGATCGGGGTGCTCGGACACTCCAACGGCGGAATCACGGCCGTCGAGATGTGTCAAACGGACTTCGCTATCGCCGCCTGTCTCAACATCGACGGACAGTTGGCCGGGGGTCCCTTCGGACACGAACGGGGGGCGCCCGCCCCCGAGCAACCGTTCATGTACCTCACCACAGAGACGTCCCTCCATGATTCGGTACACGGCCGATTCGAGGCCGCAGGGGCCGGGGCGGTGCGGGCGGTGGTGCCGGTCGCCGAGCATGGCGACTTCACCGACGGCGGCATGTTGGAGCCGGATGTGAACCCATTCTCGAATACCGCTCGGTCGGTCATGGTCACCACCCGGGCGTTGGTGAGCGCGTTCTTCGACCAGTGGCTGAACGCGCCGCGCCCCCGCCCCTTCTCCGGTCTCGACGTCCCGAACGACGTCTACATCAATGTGTACCCGCTCGGCGACAACCGGCCGATCCCGGTCGGGGCGTCTTGATTCTTTATGCAGCCCGTCACGCATACGTGACGCCCTGCATTAGGAAGCAGGTTGATCGTGCCCCCGCCGTCGAAGCTGCGTGGGCGTCGTCGACGGTGGGCGTCGACTCGGGTCAGGTTGCCCTGCGGCACCCGGAGCGGTCCACTTAGGGCTGCTTCCTTCCGGACCTGACCCGATTCGTGGTGCTCCGCCGCGCAGGACCCAACCGTCAACGTCTCGTTTCCACCATCAGGGCGTGAGCCCCGACGTCACGTCGCCCCTCGGGCGGGGAACTCAGCCCCGCATGGAGAGGATTTCGGGTTCAGGGCACCCCTAGCGCCCCGCCTATCACGATCGGACCGAAGCGTAACCAGGCCAGTGACCTAGGGGGTCCGGGCATAAACCCTCCTCCTGTTACCTTGCATCGGCTGATGTCCACAGCTCGTTTCGGACCCAACTTTCCCAAGGTGTTCGCCGCCGCCCTCCTCCAGGAGGTGTCGTTCGTGCTCATGGTCCACTTTCCCGGCTATCTGGAAGGGCTCGGCATCACCGAATCGTTGATCGGGGTTCTCTACGCCTCGGCGGCCGTGGTTGCCCTCGGTTTCCGCCCTGCCCTGGGCAGGATCCTCGACCTCACCCACCGCCGCACCGTCCTGCTGGTGACCGGTCTGATCAATGCCTCCGTGGTCCTCGCCCTGGCTGCGACCGTGGCCTGGGGGCCGTTGCTCTGGGGCTTGTTCCTGGTCCAGAGGGTGATGCAGATCGCCCTGTTCACCACCATGCTCACCTATGGGGCGGACTCGTTGCCCATCGAGCACCGGACTCAGGGGCTTGCCCTCTTCGGGCTCTCCGGTCTGTTTCCGATCGCGTTGGGCGGCGTCGCCGGCGACCTGGTCATCGAGAGCTTCGGGTTCGGCGCCCTGTTCGTGCTGGCCTCGGCGGCCAGCGTGAGCGCCTGGCTCCTGGTCTGGCGTCTCCCCCTCCTCCCCATCCTCGGTCGCCAGCCACGGCGTGGTTTCTGGGCCGCGCTGGCCCAGCGCAATCTCCTCCCTCTGTGGTGGATCACCCTCTTTTTCAGCATCGGGCTCGAGACGCTGTTCACATTCACCCGGACCTATGTGGCCGACCGCGGGGTCGGGTCGACCGGGCTCTTCTTCGGTGTGTACGGGTTGGCCGCAGCCGCGATGCGGATCCTCGGCGGCCGGTACTACGACCGGATACCGCAGAGACCGCTGGTCGTCGGCGCCCTGGTCGCCTACGGCCTCGGCCTGGCCCTGCTCGCCGTGGCCGGCTCGGTGCCGGTGCTGGTGGGGGCGGCCGTGGCCGGCGGTGCTGCCCACGGCGTGGTCTTCCCCATCCTGGCCAGCCAGGTGGTCAACCGGGCCCGGATCGCGGAACGAGGATCGGCCATGTCGATCTTCACTTCGATCTTCGACATCGCTCTGCTCATGGCGGCCCCGGTGGTCGGCGTCCTCATCGACGGGTTCAGCTACCGGCTCGCCTTCGGGGTGGTGTCGCTGGCCCTGGGTGGCGGCGCGGTGGTCTATGCACTCTGGGACCGGCGTCTGGTCGCGGCAGATGTGGCGGCGGCCGCCTGAGTCAACGACGGTCGCCGAAGAAGCCGGCCAACAGCTCGGCCGCCTCGTCGGCGAGCACCCCGTCGACCAGATCCACCCTGTGGTTCAGTCTCCGGTCTTGGGGGATGTTGTAGAGCGACCAGGCCGCCCCAGCCTTGAGATCGGCGGCCCCGTAGACGATGCGGTCGAGCCGGGCCAGCACCGCCGCCCCGGCGCACATGGGGCAGGGCTCGAGGGTCACCACCAGGGTGTGGCCGATCAGACGCCAGTCCCCGATCTCCCGGGCCCGAGCCGAGATCACCAGCATCTCGGCATGTGCGGTCGGGTCGGTGAGGTCCTCACGCCGATTTCGATCCGCTGCGACTACGTCCCCGGAGGCGTCGAGGAGGACCGCACCTACCGGAACATCGCCCGAGGCGGCCGCCTCGGATGCTGCCTTCAGCGCTTGGCGCATCGGGTCGATATACCGATCGGGCGAAGTGGGCTCGTTCATGGGGTCGATTATCCTCTATCTGCCTGCCGGTCCCGGCAGGGTCTCCGGAGGGATCGCATAGTCCGGTCTAGTGCGCGGCACTGGAAATGCCGTTGGGGGTTCACGCCCCCTCGAGGGTTCAAATCCCTCTCCCTCCGCCGGCGGCACGCATGTGCCGCACCGGAGGGGTCGCCTAGTCCGGTCTAGTGCGCGGCACTCGAAATGCCGTAGGGGGCTGACGCCTCCTCGAGGGTTCGAATCCCTCCCCCTCCGCGGGGCGCCCCTTAGGGTGCCGCCCGTCGAGTCGTGGTGTCATAGGCTTGGGAAGAACGGGATGCACCGACGGCGCTGCCCTGGAGGGGTGTCCGAGTGGTCTAAGGAGACGGTCTTGAAAACCGTTGGACCCGATCCGGGTCTCGTGGGTTCGAATCCCACCCCCTCCGCCCGCACCTGTTCACCAGATTGACTTCGACCATGCCCGGATCGTGGAGATACTCTCCCCTCCTGCAGATCCCGGGCGGTGACCGTCTCATGACGCAACAGGGGATCCTCGAGATCCTCCATCGGGCAGCTCTGGTGACCGGATTGCTCGTTACGTCCTTGGTGCTGGCGGGCTGGTCCGCGTTTTCGGCGCAGGCGGCGGAGGAGGGCACCACCGCCCCCGGAGTCTCCATCGAAGTCACCTTCGAGGATCTCGATCTGGTGGCGAGCTCCCCGGCGCCGATCAGGGTGGAGGTCGACCAGGCAGCAACCGTCACCGTCGTGGTCCTCGAAACGGATCGTTCCGGCCCGCCTCCGGTTATCGAGGACCCTTCGACTCTGTTCGAGATCGAGGACCCGTCCGGCTCACGAATCCGCTTCGCCGATTTGGAACAGGTCGGCAACGGCGAATACCGAGCCGACTTCATCCTCTCGGAGGCCGGGACTTGGAGGTTTGTCGCCCTTCCTGACCTGGGGGATCGCAGCCTGCTTCCTCCAGGGAGCACCGACGTGGTGGTCGTGATCGTCGACGCCCCTCTTGTTGAGGATTCTTGGGCAGCCGGCAACTTCGATCTCTCTGTCGTCGGCGGCGTGCTCTTGGTCATGGTGGCGCTGGTGCTCTACGTCACCCGTCACAAGCTTCCTTGGAACCACACCCCCAGGACGCCCTCCTTCCCCCACGACACCGAGTGAACCGCTCATAGACCCACCCATCGGCCGCCTCAGTCGCCGGGCGGAGCCTTGATACCCTGCCCGGCGGTCGGGCCGGAGGCAATCCAGCGTTGCCCTGCCTGCCGACCGCCGATGGTGGCGAGCGGCGCACGATTGGACAGGACACACCATGATCGGAAGGGACACCGCCCGGGCCCTGGCTGCAGTGTTCGCCGGGGGCCTGGTCGGCTCGGCGCTCCGGGCCGGGGTCGGGACGTGGCTGCCGGCGCAGCGAGGGAGCTTCCCCACCGCCGTCCTGGTGGTCAACATCGCCGGCTCCTTCCTGCTCGGTCTCTATCTGGCGCGGCGGGAACGCTCGGTCGGCCCAGGATGGTCGCTGCAGTTCTGGGCGTTCGGACTCCTCGGGTCGTTCACCACGTTCTCGGCTTTCAGCCTCGACGTCTTCTACCTCCTCGAGGATGGTCGTCCCTTGAGCGCAGCCGGATATGTGACAGCCTCGATCGTGGGTGGCCTTGCCGCCGCCTTGATCGGGCAGCGAGCCGGACGTCTCGGATGACGCTTCTGCTGGTGTCACTGGCAGGGGCCGTGGGCGCCGTGTGCCGGTACGCGGTGTCCGGCTGGGCACAACGGGCCAGCCGCTCCGACTTTCCGGTAGGCACGTTGGCTGTCAATCTGGTTGGATCGTTCCTAGCCGGCGCGACCGTCGGCATCGACCAGCTGGGAAGTGAGACCAGCCTGCTGGCTGTGGGGTTCTTCGGCGGATTCACCACCTTCTCCACCTGGATGGTCGAAACCCTTCGCCTCGGCTTTCCTCGCTCCTACCGCGCCACGGCGAGCATCTTCGTGCCCCTGATCGCCGGTGTAGCGCTTGCCGCCGTCGGCTATAGCCTGACCAACTGAATCGAGGTATTCGATGGAGAACCAAGACGCCCGACTCCTCCGGATCTTCATCGGGGAGTCGGACACCCATGAGGGGCGCCCGGTGTATCAGGCGATCGTCGAGACCCTGCGCCGGGAGGGCCTGGCCGGGGCGACGGTCCTGCGCGGCATCGAAGGCTTCGGGAAGTCGAGCCGGCTCCACACCGCTCACATCCTTCGCCTCTCCGAGGACCTGCCCATCGTCATCGAGTGTGTCGACACCGCGGACAAGATCGAGGCGATCCTCCCCACTCTCGATGCGATGATCGGCGACGGGCTGGTGACTCTGGAACGGGTCGACGTCAGGGTCTACCGAGCCAATCCATAGCCCGACCACGCTGCCATCCGGTGATCGGGGATCACCCGGTCGGCTGGGCCGCCGTTTCCTCGCCGACGCGAGTCGTGATCTCCCCGGTCAGCTCGCAGGCGGCGGCGAGAGTGTTGGTGATGGTCCCGTACTTGCGGATGTTCTTGTGGAGCAGATCGACCCTCGACTGTGGCTCGTTGGTGACGATCTCGATCCGGTAGTGCATCCGGGTCACGAGGGGCGGCGACTCCTGACGCTCGGCCTCGACTTCGATGGCCGCCGTCTCGTAACCGAAGGGGAGAAGCTCGGAGTAGCGCTCGATGTTCTTGAGGAGGCAGGCCGCCAGCGAGGCGCAGAGAAGCTCGGCCGGCCCGGGCCGAAAGCCATCGGACACCGACCCGGTGTCGGCCTTGACGTCGGTGGCTGCACACCGGATGCGACTGTGTCCACCGGGGCGGCCCACCCCATGCACCAGGTATGTGCTCATGATCTCAGTGTCCCGTGACCGGATGGGCACGGGTAGAGCACAAAGGCATTTGGGCTCGGGTCGCCGGATTGATCGCCTAGAGACTCACCGGCCGTGACAGGCAGTAGCCCTGGGCCCACTCCACACCGACCTCGTCGAGGATCGCCAGGTCGGACAATCGCTCCACCCGCTCGGCAATGAGCCTGATCCCCGCCTCCTGGCACCAGGCAGAGCCCTCGGCGAGATTGAACCGCGCCATGGCACTCTCGGCCAGCCCGGCCAGGACGTCCACCTTGATGCAATCGGGCCGTAGCTGAAGCAGGCCCGGGCGCAACACATGGAGATCCTCCAACGGCACGTCGTCGACCGCGATTCCGGCACCACCGTCTCGAAGAAGGTGGAAAAGCTCCTCGCCTCGGGGGTCGCGCATCGCCGAGTAGGGAACGTCGACCACGAGCCGGTCGTGGAGACCTTCGGGGACCAACCCGACCAGGTCGGAGACGGTGTCGAGCGAGGCGTTGACACAGAGAAACGCCTCTTTCGAAACCCGCTGCAGACCGGCGATCGCCGCCCGGATCGCGGCCAACTCCAGTTGACGCGAGAGGCCGAGGTCGTGGGCGATCCGGAACCAGAGACCGACCGGGATTCGGGGAGCAATCGGGAATCGGGAGAGCGCCTCGAAGCCGCGGGCAACCGGGACGTCGCTGACCAGTCGGTAGATGGGCTGGAACAGAATCAGGATGTCGCTCTCGTCGATGACTCGGGGCAGCTCTCGCTCGACGGTTCGCTCCCATTCCCAGAAGCGGGCGAGGGCCATCAGGTCGATTTGCGAGGCTCTGACGTGGTGCGGTAGGACCGTGGCCGTGCTCACCTCACGGTCATCGACATTGGCCCGGAGAAACTTGAATCGGCAGAGCCGGGCCCGACCTGTGCATCAAATAGGAAGCAGCCAGAGGTCGAAAGACCCATCCAGAGCGGGGCCTATGCGGCCGATGTTGTTTTGTGTCCATGTTTCAAGCGAATACCGATCGCCGTCAGCAACAACGCGACCTCGCCGACGAACTGGAGCGGGAAAAGGACTTGCGCCGACAGAAGGACGCATTCCTCGACGCCGCCTCCCACCACATAAACAACCCCCTCGCCGCCGTCGTGGGGTTCTCCGAGCTGCTTCGAGACCGGACGCGGGACTTCAGCGCCGGGGTGAGGAACGAGATCATCGAGCTGCTCGCCATCCAGGCGCTCGAGACCTCACATGTCGTCGACGATCTGCTCATCGCGGCCCGGTTCGACCTCGACGGGATGGAGTTCGACTCGGCCCCCGTCGACCTGCGGGCGGTAGTGGAGACGGCCACCCACGACTGGGCGAGCAACCAACGCTCCCGACTGGTTGTCTCCGGCAACGCCGTCGCCCGCGCCGACGGTCACTGGGTGACCCAGATCGTGCGCAATCTGCTCAGGAATGCCGCCGCTTTCGGAAAGGGCAACATCTGGGTTCGGATCGGGGAGGGCTTCAACAAGGTGGTGGTCGAGGTGGTGGACGACGGCGAGGGTGTCGCTCCGGAGGATGTGGAGGCGATCTTCGAGCCATATCACTCGAGCCGACAAGCGGACCGTCTCACCCCCTCGTTGGGTTTGGGTCTCTCCGTGGCCAGACGGCTCGCCCGAGCCATGGGCGGCGATGTCCGATACACACGGGCAGACGACGAGACCGTCTTCGAGCTCTCCTTGCCCAGGCTCAGCCTCGAGGACGACAGTTACGACGACATGCCTGATGTGATCATCGATCCCCTGGCCGGGCGACCGAGCAAGGAGGCCATCGTCGAGGTCCTCGCCAACAAAGGACCCGAGATGGTGTACCAACAGCTGGTCGACATGCGTGCTCATCGACGCGGCGAGAACCGCATCGTCGGTTACGAGGCTCTGGCCCGATTCCCCTTCGCCGCCCCCCCGGAGTGGTTCGAGGTGGCCGGATCCGCCGGTCTCCGCCTCGATCTCGAGCTGGCCGCGATGAGGAATGCGATCTCCGGGTTCTCCGCCGACAACCATGACGGGTTTCTCGCCCTCAACCTTTCCGACGCCAGTCTGACCTCTTCCAAGCTTCCCGAGGTCCTGGCCGATCTCGACCCTGGACGGATCGTCCTCGAGCTGTCCGAGGTGGCGGTGATCAAGAGTTACGAGGTGACTAAGCGCTTCGTCGACTCCCTCCGTGACCGGGGGATACGGCTCGCCGTCGACGATGTCGGCGCCGGGGAGATCGACCTGTGGCACATCCTCCGTCTCGAGCCTGCGGTGATCAAGGTCGACATGTCCCTGGTTCGCGACATCGAGACGACCCCGCGCAATCGGGCCCTGATCCGGGGGATCTCGGCGATGGCGCAGGACCTGGGGATCATGGTGGTGGCCGAGGGGATCGAGGCCCCCGAGGAAGAGGACATGCTCCTCGAGCTCGGTGTCCAATACGGCCAGGGCTACCTGTTCGGCAAGCCGCGGCCGCTGGAGTGGAAGACCAAGGTCCTCTCCGACTGAGCCGCTTCGGCCCCCAACGGGGAATATCGCAGCCACCCACCCCGGTATAACGTATGACGAGGTGCCTTCCCCGGCACCCCGGAGAGGTGGCCGAGTGGTCGAAGGCGCTCGCCTGCTAAGCGAGTAGGGGGTGTAAAACCTCCTCGAGGGTTCAAATCCCTCCCTCTCCGCCAGACTTCGAGTCGATCCAACTCTCGACCACGTCT
>DATHUL010000196.1:0-2703 GCA_035462285.1 Acidimicrobiia bacterium | reverse complement strand
GATAGCGTCCGCGTGCCCGCTCCAGGTTCGACACCACCCGGGGGACTATGGCCGGATCCTCCATGGCCCGCTCCTCCATGAGGTCACGGCGAGCCTTCAGCCGCTCCAACATCTCGTCGAAGGTGCCCTCGACCAGAAGCGGCCGATAGAGGTCCCGGATCTCCTCGGCGCCTTCGACCAGCACTGCGGAGGCGCGCACGTCGGAGATGAGGCGGGCGGTGTCGCGTATCCAGGCGTTCTCGAAGCGATCCACCTTGTCCCCGAGCTCGGGACGGATCAGGCGGAGCAGTGACCTGATCCGTTTCATCGACTTCCGGGCGGTGTGCACCGCCTCGCCGAAAACCTCCTCCCCGTCGTAGAAGCCATGGATCGCCTGGTCGATGGCCTCGACGCCGAGACGTTTCAGACCTGGCGCCAACTGCTCACCGGGCGACAAGCTGAAGGTGGGGACGGCCAGGACCACGCTGCCGGCGAGGCGGTCCGTGGCCTGGATCACAGTCACAGGGGCCAGCGTAATGTTGGGCCGGTTGAGATCCGCGGGTCTTCTCCCCTACCGCCTCGACGACGGGCTGAGGCTGCTCATCGCCCACCCGGGCGGGCCCTACTTCGCCCGCAGGGACAACGGATGGTGGTCGATAGTGAAGGGCATCGTGGAGCCGGCCGAATCCGATCTCGACGCTGCCGCCCGGGAGTTCGAGGAGGAGACCGGCTGGCCGGCGCCGCCGCCGCCCTGGCTGGAGCTGGGTGAGACCACGCTCAAGTCGAGGAAGACCGTCATCGCCTACGCGGTCGAAGCCGAGCTCGACCCGGAGACCATGGTGCCCGGGCGGGTGTTCATCGCCGGCCGCCCGTTCCCCGAGATCGACCGGGTGGAGGGGGTGAGCCCGGATCAGGCCCGACTCAAGCTCAATCCGGCCCAAGGCGTGTTCGTCGACCGGTTGCTGACTCATTTGGCCACGCCGCCCGGGGAACAATGAGGCGTTGACGGCGTTGCAGGGGAAGACAGAGACAGGAGTGGTGAATTGAGAGAGATCCCCCAAACCGAGAAAGAATGGCGGGAGAGGCTCTCCCCGGAGCAGTACCAGGTCCTGCGACAGGCTGGCACCGAGCGAGCCTTCACAGGCAAGTACTGGGACTCGAAGACCGATGGCACCTATACGTGTGCCGGCTGCGGCCAAGAGCTCTTCTCCAGCGATGCCAAGTTCGACTCCGCCTCGGGATGGCCCAGCTTCTATCAGGCGTTGGATCCGGAGAAGATCGTCGAGTCCACCGACCTGTCCCATGGGATGATCCGGACCGAGGTGAAGTGCGCCAACTGCGGCGGGCATCTAGGGCATCTGTTCGAGGACGGGCCCGATCCGACCGGGCTTCGCTACTGCATCAACTCAGCCTCGTTGCAGCTCGATCCGGCCGAGTGAGGATCAGAGAGCGGGCCAACCCTGCCGGCAGCTGTCGAGCAGATCCACGTAGTCGCGCTCATGGTCGCTCGGGGGGACCCGGGCCAGCTCGAAGCGCCCGTTCAGCATCCCGTCTCCCTCGTCGAGGGTCACCTCAACCCCGGGAAGCATCCGGATCACACTCCGGTTCCAGGGCTCGATCGAGAATCTGAACTCCTCGATCCCCGAGGCGCGAGCCGACGCCACCAACGCCTCGAACAAGGCCCGCCCCAGACCCCTCCGCTGGAAGTGGTCGACCACGGTGATGGCGAACTCGGCCACGGAATCGCTCCCGACTATGTAACGGCCCACCCCGGCCGGCTCGTCGTCGATGGTCGCCCCCCAGGCGACGTGGCTCACCTGGTCCACCTCGGTCAGATAGCGCAGCTCCGAGTCGCTGAGATTGGAGATCCCCGATCCGAACCGGGCAAATCGGCTCTGCTCCGACATCCGGCTCAGCCCCTCGACGAGGAGAGGACGGTCCCCGGGCCCTATCGGTCTGAGCGCGGCCACCGACCCGTCGCGGAGCTGGACCGGGATCTGGGGTAGTTCTTGCTCGGGGGAGGTCATATCGACCAAAACTGCTTGCTATTGCAAGCATAGCGGGACACCGGATCATGCCAGGGAGTGAGGAGAGAGGGCGGGTAACTTCCCTTGCGATGACACGACGGCGAGCGGCAACCGCGACATCTCAATTCGGGTCGGGCAAACGGGAGTCGCACGACTCGACGCCGTTCTACCAGCGGTTCGCCCCTCCTTTGATCTCCCCGGACGAGAGGGTGGCGTCCCCGATAGCCCGCGATGTCATCTTCGAAGGAGATGCCCGCCACATCAGTGACGAACAGGTGGCAGACCGTTCGGTGGCGCTGCTTGTCACCTCGCCCCCCTACTTCGCCGGCAAGGAGTACGAGACGGACCTCGCCGCGGGTCATGTCCCTTCCTCGTACGTCGAGTACCTCGAGATGCTGCGCGATGTCTTCTCGGTCTCCCTTCGCAAGTTGGAGCCGGGGGGACGCATGGCGATCAACGTGGCCAATCTGGGGCGAAAGCCGTATCGGTCGCTGTCGGCGGACGTGATCTCCATCCTCCAGGACGACCTTGGGATGCTGATGCGGGGAGAGCTGATCTGGCAGAAGGCGAGAGGAGCCGGGGGAAGCTGCGCCTGGGGCTCGTTCCGCTCTCCACAAAACCCGGTGCTCCGCGACGTCACCGAGCGGGTGATCGTCGCCTCGAAGGGGCGGTTCGACCGCGCACTGAGCCGGGCGCG